>JAESSK010000111.1 GCA_016764155.1 Rhizobiaceae bacterium | reverse complement strand
ACAACCATTTCAAAATCGACATAAGATCACCCTCCCAGTTTCAAACGCTCCAAACACTTAACTCCTGCGTTCAGGGCAGCGAAGAGCTGCCCGGCGCTAATTGCGCCGCGCATGCGCAGGCCCGAACGTCATGTCGAAGACATGCCAAAGGAATGCCGAGGATACGCCGTGAGCCAAGCAAATCTTTCCTAGCTATCTAGGAAAGATCTCAACTTACGAGAACGACTTGGATGCTTCAGCTTGCGAAGCGCTTTAGCTTCAATCTGACGAATACGCTCACGGGTCACAGAAAACTGCTGTCCCACTTCTTCAAGCGTGTGATCGGTGTTCATGCCAATGCCAAAACGCATACGCAGCACACGCTCTTCACGAGGCGTAAGCGATGCAAGCACCCGCGTGGTAGTCTCGCGCAGATTGGCTTGAATAGCCGCATCAATCGGCAGAATTGCGTTCTTATCTTCGATGAAATCGCCCAGATGGCTATCTTCCTCGTCCCCGATCGGGGTTTCAAGGCTGATCGGCTCTTTGGCAATTTTCAAAACCTTACGCACTTTTTCAAGCGGCATAGCAAGTTTTTGTGACAATTCTTCCGGTGTCGGCTCGCGGCCAATTTCGTGCAGCATCTGGCGACTGGTACGAACAATTTTGTTGATCGTTTCAATCATATGCACAGGGATACGAATGGTACGTGCTTGGTCAGCAATTGAGCGAGTGATCGCCTGTCTGATCCACCAGGTTGCATAGGTCGAGAATTTATAACCACGGCGATATTCAAATTTATCAACCGCTTTCATCAGGCCAATATTGCCTTCCTGAATGAGATCGAGGAATTGCAGGCCACGATTGGTATATTTTTTGGNAATGGAAATCACCAAACGCAGATTTGCTTCGACCATTTCCTTCTTGGCNTGACGCGCCTCACGCTCACCTTTTTGCACTTTGTGCACGATGCGGCGGAATTCTACAGGTTCAAGACCCGTAGCGGTTGCAAGTTCATGGATTTCGGTACGAATTTCTTTGATCTGCTTGTTCTCAGCCTTATTGAATTCTTTCCAGCCCTTGGCAGAAAGATTGGCAATGCGGCGAATCCAGTTAGGATCGAGCTCCGAACCCATATATTCTTTGAGGAAATCCGTGCGCGAAACGCNATAGCTTTCAGCAAGGCGCAGCAATTTGCCTTCCTGTCCCACAAGGCTTTTGTTGATGCCGTAAAGCTGTTCAATCAGCGCTTCAATACGACTGTTATTCAGCGCGAGAGATTTCACGTTAGTCACAATAGTATCAAACAATTCNTTGTAGCGACGCTCCTGAGCGGGCGACAAAGTTTTGTTTTCCATCGCTTTTTCAACCAATTGGTCCTGCAAACGACGCAGTTTTTTGAAGCTGTCAGCAATCATGTCGAAGGTTTCGAGAACTTTCGGCTTCAGCTCTTCTTCCATCGCGGCAAGAGAGAGATTAGCCTCATCGTCTTCGTCATCATCATCGACTTCAATTTCAAGCCCGGTTAGCGGATCAATCTGAGGCTCAGCTTCCCGTTTTTCTTGCGCTTCTTTTGCGGCTTTATCTTTTTCTTCCTGCGTCGGCGGCTTCGGCGTATTATTTTTAGCGTCCGGCCCGGCATAAGTTGCCTCAAGATCGATAATATCGCGAAGCAGAATTTCTTCGTCGATCAAATCATCACGCCAGATGATAATCGCCTGGAAGGTCAAAGGATTTTCGCAAAGACCGGCAATCATNGTTTCACGGCCAGCTTCTATGCGCTTGGCAATGGAAATCTCACCCTCGCGGGAAAGCANTTCCACNGTGCCCATTTCGCGTAGATACATGCGCACCGGATCGTCGGTACGATCAGCAGGTTCGCGTTTCTTGGCTTTGACAACTGCCTTTTCNCCGGATTCGACCAGATCGGTGCTTTGCACCTCATCCTCAGCCTCTTCCTCTTCCACCACATTGATGCCCATATCGGAAAGCATCGACATCGTGTCTTCGATTTGTTCNGAAGAAACTTCGTCAGAAGGAAGCACCGCATTTAATTCATCAACGGTCACATATCCGCGCTTTTTGGCGGCACGGATCATCTTCTTTACNGCGTTACTCGATAGATCGAGCAACGGTCCATCTGGACTTTCGACTTTGGTTTTCTTGTCGATCTTTTTTTCTTNAACTTTGGTCGCCATGTGGCAGTTACTCCATGGAACTTCATGAAAGCGAAAAATCGTCATTTTTCGCTCANTTTTGTATGTTTTAGCGGAAATTTGCACAAAAATAGCAAACCCGTGCTCCGTTAAAAACGAATCACCCCGCCGAGAATCTCTTAACTGAATAGCCGGTTTATGGTTAACCGCGCCTTAACCCCATGATTCAAGTGATCATTTTTTCGACAACCACCTGCATAGNCGGACATGCTTCAGCGTTCATGTCTTTGAAATATAATATCTTTCTATATTTGATTCCGGCAAAAGCACCAGCCGTCAAGTCAAAATTTTGGTTAAAAGGTAAATTTTTACCAAATCATTTAGTTTTCGCGCACCATAACGCGTCACATGCCTGACATTTTCCGACCGGATGAGAGGCCAAATCCTTCAATAATCGCCTCAATTCCTTCAACCTCTTCCAGCTCTTTTTGTACCTGNAAAAACCGGTCAAGGTTCTCTTGACTGTCATCGTCCGCAAGCGCGCGCTCTGCAAGTCTTAACTCATTAGATAGTGCGTGATTGCGCTGGTGCAAGGCATAGGCTTGTTTCCAACCATCACGGGCGTCTTCAAATGCTGCTTCCGGCAGGGATTGCCAAATGNAACCCTCGCGAAGCTGGCGCTCCATGCGCTTAATCACATCCTCAAGTCCAGCCTTTGCGACCGCTGCCAAAACCATGTCCAGATTGGGTTGTTCGCTCTCCCCGTCCCACGTAGCCANCACATCCAANACAATTGTCTGTATTTGNCGTGCNGCTTTATTTTGCAAGGTCAGCCCGGCCACTTCATCAAAACAATCAATCGCAACCGCAGGATGAAACACCAGTCCTGCCACCAGCACTGTCTCGCGCAAAGGAATATTGCTCGGATTGCTTTTCATCAATTTGGAATTCAGCAGAGTGGAACTGGCAGATATTCTGCCTGATTGGCCCATGGGAATGGTGCCATCNGCATTCAGCCTGCCCTGCTGGCCATTACCACGAGAATAATTTCCGCCGCCATTACCTCNCCCGTTATTATAATTCCCACCAGAACGATTGGCACGGCCAAAATATTGCGCCAGCCTATCGCGCACATCTTGTGAATAATGATAGCGCACGCTTTCGTCACGAATGAGTGTCACGATCTGTTTTAAACGCGCCTCAAGCTCCGCCTTGCGCTCAGGTGTATCGTAGACCCCTTTTGCCGTCTCGCGGTTCCACACCAGTTCTGCCAGCGGCAAAGCAGTGTTTAAAACTTCATCCATGGCATCGGGGCCGGATTCTCTAATCAAATCATCCGGGTCCAGCCCGTCCGGCAACATGGCAAAGCGAACAGANCGCCCCGGTGCCAATGATGGCAGCGCCATATCTGCAGCGCGGTAGGCAGCAGCAATCCCCGCCCCATCCCCATCGAAACAAAGGATCGGTTCATCATGCATGCGCCATAAAAGGTTCATTTGAGGTTCGGTCAAAGCCGTCCCAAGGGGGGCAACTGCATGAGGGAAACCTGCTGCATGGAGTGCAATCACATCCATATAGCCTTCGGCAACAATAACTTGTTTTTTATCAAATGCCGGTTTGCGCGCCTTGGCGAAATTATAGAGCNCATTGGATTTATGGAATAAATCTGTCTCCGGCGAATTGAGATATTTCGCAGGAACATCGGCCCGNANCGCCCGNCCACCAAAGGCAATGNTNCGNCCACGGGAATCNGGTATCGGAAATATTATTCTGTCACGAAACCGATCGTAAGAAACAGCAATATCAGGCCCAAACACCACCAGCCCACAAGCTTCAACCTGTGCCTGTGGTATGTTTTTAGAAGCCAAGTGTTCCTTCAGGATATTTCTGCTTTCAGGCGCATAACCCAAACGAAACTCCTGCTGCACATCCACCCGCAGACCGCGATCACGCAGATAAGCCCGTGCCTTCGCCCCATTAGCGTGCTGTAGCTGATCTTCGAAAAACTTGGTNGCAAGNTCCATCACATCAAACAATGTGGCGCGAGCCTCTTCGCGCTGTTGCTCGGCCTTATCCATGATCGGCATGGCAAGTCCCGCCTGCCCGGCCAATAATTCCACAGCCTCAGGAAAGCCAAGGCCATCCAGCTCGGTTACAAATTTGAAATGATCGCCAGAAACCCCACAGCCAAAGCAATGGTAGCGCCCTTTACGGTCTTCACAGTGAAAACTCGGAGACTTCTCTCCGTGAAATGGGCAACAGGCCCAAAAATCACCTTTGGCCGTATTGGATTTTTTCTTGTCAAAAGTGACACGGGTGCCCACAACTTCGGAAATCCGAAGCCGGTCACGAATATCATCGAGAAAAGAAGGAGGAAAGCGCATTGCAGCCGTTCGCATCGTTTGAGAATTGTATTTTCTATCCTAGAACGGAACACAACCGCAAGCGAGTCGTGTGAAGAAAATTACTGGTTCGCTTTCGCTTCACGGTAAGAAATATAAGTTGCCGCTGAAACGGTGATTCCGCCGCCGGTCAATACATAAGGGTCCAGCGGCTCCCCGAACACCAACACACCAAGGGCCGCAGCCCAAACCAATTGCATAAATACCACCGGTTGGGTGACTGAAATCGGAGCCGCCTTCAAAGCCCTCGTCATGGTATAGTGCCCCAATGTGGCTACCACTGCCGTACAACTCAGCAAAACGAATTCTTGGAGGCTTGGTTCCTGCCATTGCATCACAGCACCCGGCAGCAATGTAAGGGTGCAGAACAATGTGAGCATGGCAATGATCAATTCCGGGCTGGCTCGTCCGGTGAGTTGCTTGGCATATAGATAAGAACCGGCAAAAATTGGCGCCGCCAACAACTGTGCCAATTGACCAGAAGAGACTTCCTGAAACCCTGGTCTCAATATTATGACTGCCCCTATCAAACCGGCCAACACCCCGGCAATTCGGCGGACTTTCAGGGTTTCACCAAGAAAGTAAGCCGCTCCAATGGTCACAAATATCGGCGTCAAATAGCCAATCGCAGTCACCTCGGCAATGGTAATTCGCGCCATGGCATAAAACCAAAGGCAGACCGCGAAACCATGAATAAATCCACGAAAAGCAAAGGTACGCCATAGATCTGCAGGTATTTTATAACGGAAAAGCTTGAAAAAAACCGGCGCCAGAATCACCAAGCCCACGAGATATCGTATGAAAGCAGCTTCAATCGCAGGAAGGTTTGACCCCATGTAACGGATGATACCGGTGACCACCACAAACAATAAGGTCGTTATAGTCATCCATATAACTGCGCGCATATTCGCGGGGCGTATGAACAGTGGTTTTTCGGTAGTCATCATTTACCATTTCTCTTAACATGGTAAATGTCCATGAGGAATTTTGCATGTCAGCCATGCAGCTTTAAGATATCGTATTTACCGATTTGAAATGTTCCAAATATTCATCGATCAAGTCGCGATAATAACCGCTAAATCTCGCATTTGGCTGGCTGTATTTGGCACGAGGTTCAATCGGATCATCCAGACATATTTTTGACCCGCTCATCGTTTCAAGCACCGCATGGCCACAAAACGGCACATGCACCTCCGAATACCCACCCTCATGGGCCATGACCAATTTTCCGTCACATAAATCATCTGCCGCTTGCATAATTTTTATGGTCATTTCGCGGAATGTATATGAACTAGCAAGCATCCTCGATAACGGGTCAATGAGGGAGGCATCAAACCCGCATGCAACAACAATCACATCCGGTTTGAAATTCTCCAGCGCTGGCAAAACAAGCGTATCAAACGCATAGATATAGGCATCATGCCCCGCCCCCGGTGGCAGCGGGATATTCATATTATGGCCGCGCCCGTCTCCCTCTCCGATTGTTTCAATTGCACCGCTATCAGGCGGATAATTATTTTCCTGATGCAGCGAGATCGTCAACACATCATCGCGCTCCAGATAGATCGCCTCCGTGCCATTGCCATGATGCACATCCCAATCCACAACCGCCACTCTCTGCACTTTTTTCGCGGCAATCGCGGCTTCGATGGCTATTGGAATATTGGCAAGCAGACAAAATCCATTGGGATAATCAGGCAGACAATGATGCCCCGGCGGGCGGCTTAACGCATAAGCGTTTTTATATTTGCCATCGAGCACATCCAGCAGCGCCGCTTTTACCAATCCCGCAGAAAGGGCAGATATCTCGTACCCACCTTTTAGGAATGGTGTGCGAAGACCAAGCTCGCCGCCATTGGCGTCACTCATGCCTTTGAATTCTTCCAGATAGCTTGCCGGATGGATGCGATTTAAATCTTCATAGCTAGCAGTCTCCGCATCAAGCATTTCAAGCTCTTTGGCAAGACCACTCACATCAAGCAGGCTTTTCAAACGGCGTTTGGTTTCCGGATTTTCAGGACTCCCCCCGGCGGCCAAGGGCTGAACCATGCCGCCAACAGGAGCAATCGAAGCGTAGTGCCCGCCCCCATGCCAAAAACACCGCTCATTCCAAAAAAAAGCAGTTTTCAACATTTTTCACTCCGATAAATTTTAGTCTATAATAGCGGCTTAGCCGCCCAGTAGTTTTTTCACAGCAGGACCGGTCTTGCCCATGTCCATTTTACCGCGATAATTTTCTTTGAGCCACCCCATCACCTTACCCATATCACGCAGAGACTGGGCTCCGGTTTCAGAAATGGCGGTGGCGATAGCTTTTTCGCTTTCTTCTTCAGAAAGCGGCTGCGGCAAATATTCCTTGATGATTGCCATCTCTTCCAATTCCTGAGCCTCAAGCTCGGGACGGTTGCCTTCACGATAAAGCTGCGAAGACTCTTCGCGCTGCTTGACCATTTTGGCGAGAATATCCATCACTTCTTCGTCGTCGGCACGGTCTTTGCCCTTGCCCCGAAGGGAGATATCACGGTCCTGTATCGCTGCATTTACCAGCCGCAAAGTAGCAACCCGTCGGCTATCTTTGGCCTTCATTGCAGCCTTAAGCGATTCCGAAATTTTAATACGCATATATCGTCCCCTAGGTAGAAGCAGGAACATACAGCAAGTTCCACCATCACGCAATGGTGGATGAAAGTTACAACCCATTGATATCTAACAATAAAATATTAACCTAAGCCTGTTGACCTTGTGGGGTTGATTGATTATTTTCTGGATTCAGCCATAACATCAAAATGACCAAGCACCTTGATTTCACGCGACATTTCGCGCGCCTTCATGCAGGTGATTGGCGGTTTGCAAAAAAGAACATCACTGGTCGTCGAATCGGCCCTATTCAAGGTATCAATTATGAGCAACACTCCCGCTTGGACCATCTCCAAACCAACAGCCCTTCTGGTGCTGGCCGATGGCACAGTTATTGAAGGACAGGGATGCGGAGCCGAAGGAATTGCCGAAGCGGAAATCTGCTTCAACACAGCCATCACCGGATATCAGGAAATCCTGACTGATCCTTCTTATGCTGGCCAGATCGTTACCTTCACCTTCCCCCATATTGGCAATATCGGCGCCAATCCTGAAGATATAGAAACATTGGACGCGGACGTTAAATCCGGCGTTGTAGGTGCGGTATTCAAAGCCGATATCACTGACCCATCCAATTATCGCTCAGTCAATCATCTGGATGAATGGCTAACATCACGCAATGTCATTGCATTATGCGGCATTGATACCAGAGCGCTCACCAGCCTCATCCGTGTATCGGGCCTCGCCAACGCAGTCATCGCCCATAATAAGGACGGCGTTTTTGATATCCCTGCCCTCAAGGAAAAAGCCGCCAACTGGCACGGTCTTGAAGGTCTGGACCTCGCAAAAGAGGTAACCACATCCAACACCACCACATGGAATGATACCTCATGGGAATGGAATGAAGGATATGGCAAGCGCAACGAAGACGCTTTTCATGTGGTCGCTGTAGATTTTGGCATCAAACGCAATATCCTACGCCTGCTGGCAGACCTTGGGTGCAAGGTAACCATCGTTCCAGCTTCAACCGGCGCTGACGAGATCATTGCCCATAAGCCTGATGGCATATTCCTCTCAAATGGCCCGGGAGACCCGACTGCTACCGGAGAATACTCTGTTCCAACCATTCAGGGCTTGCTTGCAACGGATATCCCAATTTTCGGCATATGCCTTGGACGCCAGATGCTGGCACTGGCACTGGGAGCCAAAACCCAAAAAATGCATCAGGGCCATCACGGCGCCAACCATCCGGTGAAAGATTACACCACAGGCAAAGTGGAAATCGTATCGATGAATCACGGCTTTGCAGTCGATGGCAAAAGCCTGCCAGAAGGCGTGGAAGAAACCCACATTTCACTGTTCGATGGATCCAATTGCGGTCTGGCGGTCAAAGGACGCCCAATCTTCTCGGTCCAACATCACCCGGAAGCTTCCCCCGGCCCGCAAGACAGCCACTATCTGTTCAAACGCTTCGTAAACCTAATGCGCGAACGCAAAGGCGAAGAAGCGCTAGCTGAACGGTAGGACACAAGTTCAAAAGAGAACACAAAAAAGCCCGGACTTACAAAATTGTAAGTCCGGGCTTTTTTTATAACTAAAATCCAACCTTCAAGACCACGAAGAGCGGTTCGGCGCTATGCTCACGCCGCCTGTGCGGAGGCCCGAGCGTCATGTCGAAGACATGCAAAAGAATGCCAAGGATACGCCGTGAGCCAAGAACCAACACTAAAACGCTCCGCGTTTTAGTGAGTTTTTGTTCCCGGAGGAACGGATGGTGCAGCTTTTCTTCTTGGTTTCTTAACAGGAACTGGCGGTGTTTCGATCTTATCACCTTCAAATTCCTGACTGGCCAAATCAGAAGTACCACCCCAAGCCTGTTTTTGCAGACGCAGAGTTCTGGTCAGGCGCAAATTCTCTTTGCGGGACTGTTCCATCTCGCCAAGGGTCTTTTCAAAGCGCTTGTTCAGCTCTTCAATCTCTTCATTGAGGTTGGTTACCTGCTCACGATCCTGATCACGCTGTCTCATTGCTTCAACAAGACGGCCATGGAGATCACGTGAACCCTCTTTCGAGACTTCAGCTTCTGCCAAAGCAGTTTTGGTTTGCTCTTGCAGATTTTCTGCCACTTGCGATTTAACCCGCAATTGCGACTGCAAGCTCTCTACCCGAGCCTGAGCTGAATAAAGTTCGTCGTCTGTGATCCGGCTTTTCTCGCTGGCGCGTTTATCAACTTCCAGAGCTTCATATTCAGAATCCTTCAGACGGGAACGAAGTTCAACATTCTCGGTTTGAAGACCTTCCATGCTCTGATACATAGATCTGTTTTCGCTCACCAACTTCTCATTGGACATCTGCTCGAGCTCAAACTCATTGCTAGTTTCTTCAAGCTTCTTTTCGAGTTCCATCGAGCGATTGATTTTGACGTCCATATCAACGGCATAACGCTGATTTTGGTCACGAGACGCATCATATTCAATTTCAAGCTTTTCAAGCGAACGTTTCAAACGGGACAATTCAGTCTCGCGTTGAACGGCCACGGCACCAAGCTGGGCAATCTCTTTACGATTATTGGTATCTTGCTCGATCTGAACAACGATATTCTCACGGGCTTTTTCCAGCGCTGAGCGAATCTCAGCATACCGGTTATTGGCCGCTACAAATTTTGCTTTTTCAGTTTCCAGATGGCTCTGGAGTTGGTCTGCCTGTTTTTTGAAATGCCCAACATCCTGCGTCAAAGCCTCATTGGAGGTTCTAAGACGATAGACGATATCCAGATCAACCTCGGAACTGCGGGTAAATTCCTTAAACCGCTTAAGCTGCTCACGGGACTGTCTGACAAACAATTCATTTTGCGAAAGCGCTTTATCAAATTCATTGATATCGTTTTTAACGCTCTCAATGAAGGTTTCGCGTTTAATCCGCCCGGCATCATAAGCCTCAGGCGTATTATTATCAGGATCTCTTGAATCGACGCCCCGGTTGGACGATCTCATATCGAAAAAGCTCTCGGTTTCCTCATCATCATCCAGAGGAACACTGCGTAGAACAGGCTTTTCGATTTCTGGTTGCAAATCCCCTTCCGAGAGAAACTGCTCAAATGCCTCTTCGGCCATTTGCTCGGTCATTTGCTCGGTAAGTTCGGTATCAAGTTTAGTATCAGACACGACAGGTTGCCCCTTAAAAATCTGTTTGAATATATCTTTCATCGTACTTGGCCCCTTTTACGCATTATCAACTCTGGAGCCGTAAACTCCACACATTCTTACATTTATATTCTACCTGCATCGCAATTTCGGTAACTGTAGTTAACACAGCCACTACCGAAGAGTTCTAACCAGGACAGTTAACTTTATTCCTTAAGGCGTTGATTGCTATAGATATATAGAATTATCTGCAGCTTCTCAAAGCGTATTCTCTCAGAAATAAACGTTCGTCCCCGTAGGTTTCCAAATTGCCAGCCTCCAATAAACCGATCCAATAACCAGACACGAAATACAAAAATCACATCGTCTCAGGTTTCGATTAAACCCTCAATCAAGAGGATCAGAAAGCCATTATGCAAGCATCGGTCCAGAATCATATTGCCGTACCGAACAACTCACGACCAAACATAGTTAAGAAAGTATTACTGTCAAGACTTTCAGCCCCGGGCTTTTCAAAAAAATATATGCCGACTCACCCGTAACTATAAGACTTTCAAACGAAAAAGGCCTTGCCAGAATTGCTTCCGGCAAGGCCCACTCAAGGTTCGTTCAATCAGGTTCAGCCAAATTCAGGGTAAGCCTCAACCCCAATTTCAGCTTTATCAAGCCCGATTGCCTCGTCTTCTTCACTCACCCGAATGCCGATTGTAACCTTCAGGATCATCCAGACGGCCGCACTTGCAACAATCGTAAACGCTGCATAGGCACCAATACCCATAAGCTGGGTGCCAAAGTTTGCATCCCCGTTGGTCAGTGGCACTGCAAACGTACCCCAGATACCCGCAAGCAGGTGAACCGGGATCGCGCCCACAACATCATCAATTTTCAATTTATCGAGCATTGGCACCGCAAACACCACGATAACGCCGCCGATACCACCAATGATGATTGCCATCAAAGGATCAGGTGTCAAAGGCTCTGCTGTGATTGAAACAAGACCGGCAAGTGCGCCGTTCAATGCCATCGTCACATCCACTTTCTTATATAGGAACTGCATAAGGATCATGGCAACAATCACACCGCCAGCAGCAGCAAGATTGGTGTTCACAAAAATACGAGACACGTCTGATGCGTTGGCGTTGTCACCAAATGCAAGCTGCGAACCACCGTTAAAGCCGA
>JAESSK010000110.1 GCA_016764155.1 Rhizobiaceae bacterium | reverse complement strand
TATCGCCGTAACGCATCTTGACCAGAGTTCCCTCCCACAGCCGCCAGGCCAGAATATAAATGGCGATGCCCATCAACACTTCACTGACGAGATCGATCCAGCGGTTTACCAATCGGGGAAGAAAATTTGTGAAAATATCAACCGCGGCGTGACCACGGTTTATCTGGCACCAGGGCAAGAAGGCAAATACGGCAAATCCTGCACCAGCCTCAACCAATTCGAAATCTCCTTGGATGGGACCAAGGCCGATAGAAATCAGTGAGCGTCCAATAATTGAAACGCAGGTAAGAACAGCAATAGTGATAAGAACGGTGCCGCCCAACAGGGCTAACATCCGTGCAAGCCGTTCAACGGCGCGACCGATTTTCATCGATAATTTCCCTAATTATTGAGTGTCTGTTGCATCATAGCATGTTGATTAGGCTAGCAGCATTTGCAAACGCCACAACAAACAACATCCATACACAAATAATTCAGGGCGGGCATTTTTTCAGACACCCACCCCAATATCTCAGACGACACCCTATTTCTGGGCGTCAGTATATTTTTTAATTAGAGCCTGTGCCTCGGCAATCAGTGCCTTGCCATCATAGCCCTTGCCGTCCATGTCTGCGGCCCATTTATCATAAACGGGTTGGGCAGCTTTATGCCATTCAGCGCTTTGTTCAGCACTCAGGGTAATAATATTATTGCCTAATTTTCTAGCGGCCTCGCGACTTGGAGGGCCATAAGCTGCTTGAGTTTTACCAGCGAAAGCTGAAAACTCTGCACCGGAATTATCATCAATTACCTTTTTAAGATCATCGGGCAGGCTTTCATATTTATCCTTGTTCATGATGAGACCAAAGGTAACCGTGTAGAGCGCTTTACCAGTGAATTCCGTATGGTTGTGCACCAACTCTGGTACTTTGAGAGACTTAACAACTTCCCACGGAATGGTGGTTGCGTTGATGACGCCTTTTGACAGGCTCTCTGCAACAGCAGGGACCGGCATACCAACAGGGGTCGCTCCCAATTCTTTAAGAAGCATGTTAACGGCACGCGAAGCGCCACGAACTTTCAAGCCCTTCATATCAGCAAGGGTGTTCACCGGGGTTGACGAATGAATGACGCCGGGGCCATGAACCCATGCGCCAAGAACGTGAAGCTCTTTAAACTCATTGTCTTTCATGTCTTTTTCGAACAATTCCCAGAATGCACGGGAAACCGCTTCGGCGTTGGTCAGCATGAATGGCAATTCAAAAACTTCAGTGCGCGGGAAACGGCCCGGCGTATAACCAATCACCGTCCAGATGATATCAACCACACCATCTTGCACCTGATCCATCAATTCTGGCGGTTTGCCTCCAAGCTGCATGGATGGATACATCGCAATCTTGATGCGACCGCCGGATTGTTTTTCAATTTTTTTCGCCCAGACAGCGAGAACGTTTTTGGGCACATGCGCCTGCGCGGGCAAGAACTGATGCAGCTTCAAGGTCACTTCCTGAGCGATGGATGCATTTCCAAATGGCAGCAGTCCTGCTGCGCCAATGATGGCAGACAGCATTAGCGATTTAATCGAAAGTTTCTTCATAATGTCCTCTCTGGGGGGTTGGCTTTTTCCAGCCACGAAGGGGGGTGGGAAAACGTAAAATATTATTGCCTGACGAGATGGGGAAAGTTGCAACTATTAAGGTATGAATGCTCCCTATTCCCATAATCCAGTTTCCGAATATTTGTTCGCTATGCGAACTACGTGCAATATTCGAACTTTATCATTTTGACGAGATTATTGTCAACCGATTGCGAGCAGGCAAATCTTTCAGGCTTATCGAAATCAAGCAATCTTCACGCCTTCATTGGTCCGCAATCCGGTAATCAATGAGGGCGTCTCCATGCTCATCGTGAACAGGGTTTTTTCAAGCATGAACGGTTCATCGTTTGCCATCCGCCGAAGGTTTTGCAGATTCTTTTCAAGAACTTCCAAATCACCGGAGTGGTACAGAAAATTACAATTTTCGATTGCGCGGGGAGATGTTGTCTCAAGAAATATGCGCCGTCTCTCGTCGGAATATTTATCTAAAATGCTTTCGTTTTCCTGCCCCTTAATGATTGCGGCAAGGGCTTCATACAATATGTAGCTGTCAAACAGGCCAGATGTCAGACCAAGGCCACCGGTAGGGTTGGTGGAATGGGCAGCGTCACCTGCCAACATCACACGGCCTTTGCGAAAACTGGAGGCAGCCCGTTGATGCATACGATAGGGAGAATATTGTACAAGCTCGTAATCATCCCCCATCTCAGGAATGATATTGGCGAACATTTCAGGAATTCGTTCCAGAACACTTTCTTCAGGAAGATCGGCCTTTTCTGCAAATGTGCAGCGCCATAAATTGTCATTGTTAATTTTTACGACAACCGCACCATAAACATCATCGATCAACATGACTGAGCGCGCATACCCCAGCGGCTCCAGATCAGCGCGAATGTTGGTGGCGACAAAGCGATGCTCCCAAGTGGTTCCATCGAACGGAAGACCAAGGGCATGCCTCACCGGGCTGCGTGCACCATCGGCCCCGATAACCCAGTCTGCCTTGTAAGTAATTTCGCTGCCATCTGGCTTTTTGGCATTGACCGTAACGCCATCACCGTCTTGTTCAAGACCAACAAAACCAGTCTCCCAATCCACGGATACATCGGGATAGTTTTTCAGTTCTTCCAGAATAATTTCGGCAAGTATGTTTTGCGGCAAATGGATGTTGAACGGGAATTCAACATGTCCTTTTAGCGCGCCAATATCCCACGAAATTGTTTCGCCGGACTTATGGACTTTATAGCTGTAATCGGTTTTGCAAAACCCGCGTGCGATTGCCTGATTTAGGATGCCCAGACGATCCAGACCTGCAAGTACTGACCAATGATAAACTATCGCGCGAGGGCTGTGTACGACACCTGGCACCTCATCAATGACGGTGCATTTTAGTCCCGCTTGCGCCAGCCCTAAAGCACATACCAATCCAACAGGACCAGCACCAACAATCAGAACCTCTTGCGTATTTTCAATATTTGTCATTTCTTTCCCAACCCCTAAATTCAGCCTAACTTATTAGTGTGTTGGTCCGCTCGTCAATGCCATGCTGGTACTTCAAGGATGCTGAAAAACACAAAAGCCTACCCAGCAACGAATGCTGGGTAGGTAATTTTTAGATGTGGGAAATATATGAGCATGCCGAGGCCTCACAGAGAACGGACGCGCCTTGGCAACATCGAATTTTATTGTAAAATTCAATTATTTCAATTGGTTATGAAGTCTAGTGGGTTTTCGGAAAATCCTAAAACCGGATTCCCGTCACTCCCACTCAATGGTTCCCGGTGGCTTGGAGGTTATGTCATAGACCACCCGGTTAATGCCTTTTACCTCGTTGATGATGCGGGTAGCGGCTTTTCCTAGGAACTCCATCTCGTAGGGATAGAAGTCGGCTGTCATGCCGTCTACGGAGGTTACTGCTCGAAGTGCGCAGACGAACTCGTAGGTTCTGCTATCGCCCATTACGCCTACGGTTTGTACTGGCAGTAGCACAGCGAAGGCTTGCCAAATTTTATCGTATAGGCCTGCTTTGCGGATTTCGTCTAGGTAGACGGCATCTGCTTTGCGCAGGATTTCTAGTTTTTCTCTGCTGATGCCGCCGGGGCATCTGATCGCCAAGCCCGGACCGGGGAATGGGTGTCTTCCGATGAAATGATCGGGCAGGCCAAGTTCGTGGCCAAGTACGCGCACTTCGTCTTTGAAGAGTTCGCGTAACGGTTCGACCAATTGCATGTTCATGCGTTCCGGCAAACCGCCCACATTGTGGTGTGATTTGATGGTTACCGACGGGCCGCCGGTGAAAGATACGCTTTCGATTACGTCGGGGTAGAGCGTTCCTTGCGCAAGGAAATCTGCGCCACCCAGCTTCTTGGCTTCGGCTTCGAATACGTCAATGAAAAGCCTGCCAATGGTTTTGCGTTTTGTCTCGGGATCAGATTCGCCTTCCAGCGCATCGATGAACATATCGGCGGCGTCTACTGATACCAGCGGAATATCATAATGTTCCTCGAACATCGCCACCACATCGGCGGCTTCGTTTTCGCGCATCAGGCCATGATCGACCAAAATGCAGGTCAACTGATCGCCAATGGCTTCGTGAATAAGAACCGCGGCGACGGAAGAATCCACCCCGCCGGAAAGGCCGCAAATTACTTTTTTGTCGCCGACCTGTTTGCGGATCGCGGCGATGGCCTGATCCTTATAGGCGGCCATGGACCAATCGCCTTTAATGCCTGCGATTTTGTGGACGAAGTTTTGTAACAGCTTTGCACCGTCTGGTGTGTGCACCACTTCGGGGTGAAACATCATGCCGTACATTTTGCGTTCGGTGTTACCGAACACTGCGTAAGGTGCGCCGGGGGACTTTGCGAAGACTTCGAAACCTTCGGGCAGATTGACCACCCTGTCGCCGTGGCTCATCCAGACTGTGTGGCTTTCGCCATCTTCCCACACATCATCAAAGAGCGGGCAATGTTTGGCAACGTTCACTTCAGCGCGGCCAAATTCACGGTGCTCGGAACCTTCTGCTTCGCCGCCCATTTGCACGCAAAGGGCCATTTGGCCGTAGCAAATTCCAAGGATCGGAATGCCTGCTTCAAAGATGATTTGTGGCGCGCGCGGGCTGTCAATATCGGACGTGGATGCGGGACCGCCAGAGAGGATCACGGCTTTGGGTTTCAGCCGCTTGAAGCCCTCTTCAGCAAGATGAAATGGGATGATTTCTGAATAAACGCCAGCCTCACGTATGCGGCGGGCAATCAGTTGGGTGACCTGCGAACCGAAGTCGATGATCAGTATGGAATCTGGATGTGTTGTCATGCCTTGGCATATGGGAAGTGTGCGCTTTAGGCAAGGATTACGTGGTGTTTAGGTAAGCTATTCGCCGGTTTCGGGGCGCACGAGATCATTGGTTTTGACCAGTTTGCCAACCAAATTCCGATTGAAGCTCGATTCAAGAGCAAAACGCACTTCTGGGTTTCTATCCAGGTGCAATTTCAAAATGTCCCGATCGAAAGCCAGATAGCGCAGAGTGCTATCTGCGATAACCGATGCGCTGGCACTTTTTCCTGTGAGATAGCTCATCTCTCCAAGAAAATCGCCTTTGCCGACATTGCCCAAATGCTTGGTATTGCGCGATACGACGGCTGTGCCATCGACCAGAAATTTCAACCGTTGCGGACAGGTATCTTCGGTAATCAGGACGGCNCCATNGGAGACTTGTGTCCATGCGCCAAGTTTNACNAANCTTCNNGCNTGCGCNCTCTCCACTCCCGGCANACAGGTCTCAATAAAGTACTTCTCGTCCTTGGAAAATCTTCCACGACTGTTCTCAATCGCGATATAGAAAAGCTGGCAAATGTTGACCAGAGTGAAAATCGTTTCCCAAAATACGCTGACGTAGTCGGCCTGTGCCCAGTAATAAATTGCAGAAATGGAGCCTGCAGAAATGGCAAATATCCGTAGCCAGCGCATGTTGCGCATCAACATCGAAATAATCAGCAATACATAGGCCACATGGCCGACCAGATTATTCGGGTCAAGAAAAGCGGTAATGAATTGCTGAATTATTTCGCTGCCCACTATTTGCGCCCCATCACTGCGAAAAAGAAACCATCCGTACCAGTGGACGCTGGTGTCAAAGTGACCGTCATCATGTCGGATGACCATGGGTTTTTCTTATCGAAGCCAAACAAATCCTGCCAGACTTCACCNGCGGAAAGAAGTTCGAATTGCGGGTTATCTTCCATGAAGGAATAGACCTGNTTTTCGTTTTCTTCCGGCAAAAGCGAGCAGGTGATGTAGACTAAGAAACCGCCGGGTTTAACGAACGGGGCTGCTTCACTCAGCACCTCTTCTTGTTCGCGCANACGCTCTTCCAACGTGTTTTTAGTCAATTTCCATTTAGCATCCGGGCGACGACGCCATGTACCGGAGCCCGTGCATGGGGCATCGATGATAACGCGATCCATTTTATCGACCAGAGCTGACATATCGTCATCGGGGCCATGAACCTGCACATTGCGAGTGCCAGCGCGTTTTAGGCGTTCATAGATTGGTTTCAGGCGAATTTTATCGGAATCATGAGCATGAACCTGCCCTTTGTTTTCCATAACGGCTGAAAGTGCCAGCGTCTTGCCGCCAGCACCTGCACAAAAATCGAGNACTTTTTCGCCGGGNCGGGCAAAAATCAGATCNCCAACGATTTGGCTGCCTTCATCCTGAATTTCAAACTTGCCTGTTTGGTAACCTGCTTCAGCTTGGACATTGGGCAGGCGGGAGTTTTGTTTTCCGGCCTCAATGCGCAGTCCATTTCTGGCAATGGACGTTACCTTGGCGCCTTGTTTTGTGAGCGCTT
Source organism: Rhizobiaceae bacterium (assembly GCA_016764155.1). Taxonomy (GTDB): domain Bacteria; phylum Pseudomonadota; class Alphaproteobacteria; order Rhizobiales; family Rhizobiaceae. The sequence continues at coordinate 1,245 of JAESSK010000110.1, read as the reverse complement.
TCAGCATTTTTTCTTGTGTTGATTTCAGCGTGTTGACACGCATATCAAGCGGTGGACGTTCGCAAAGAGCGGTTGCCTCGGCGACCCATTCTTCGTCAAAATTTGCTTCGAAACTTGAAACGCACCATTCCGGNAGATTGGCCTGAATNTGTTTCGGTGCATCGCTCAATTCGATGTTTTCAATTGAAGCAATTTCTTCGGCGTTNAGAGGNTCCGGCGCGAATTTATCGCCATCGAAAGCNTCTGCAATTTCTGCCGGGGACATTTCCCACTGGCGTATCAATACGGCCANGATAATACCGCGTGCGCTATCGTTACCGATGCAAAATGCATTGGCCGTTTTGTTGCGCAAACCATCATAAACCAGATTACCGATTGCAGANCGATCACCGGAACCGGCAAAGCGATGNGCCACGCCCCAGTCCTTCAGGCAACTGGATGCCGGACGGTTTCGTTTTTCAATGTCTANGAGAACTTCTATTGCTGCCTGTACACGACCACCAAGACGCATGATATTTTCCTTTTCGGGCTATCCCACTTAAAAAAGGTGCATAGCCGAAAAAAGATAAGACTGCCAGTGTCATATTGCACTTAACGTTTAAAAAATATCCGCNAGGTGAACGGCAAAAACCANCCATAAGAGGATCAACGTTGCAAAAGANACCATGAACATTGGCCTGCGATGGCGCAGATTNTTGGTTGATGTGTGCACATAGGAATGNGCGACNTTGGTNAGGGCAAACACCCATGCCAGAACAACCATCACTATGCTGGCGTTCGAAGTGACATAGGCTNCCAGACAAACCGCGTAAAACAATGTTGGAGATTCATACTGGTTGGCGATAGCCCGACTAAAGCGCAGACTTTCTTCGGGTTCACCCTGATTGAGCTTNTAGACCCCAGCCTTCACCGTCCCGTCCTTNACNGATTTCACCCTTGCTTTNGACATGGGGACGTAAATATAGAGGGTTGCCAAGGCTAGGAGCACCATTGGCCACAGGATGAGAGTTGATTGCATATCAGTCTACCTTGCTTCAGCTATTGCGNTGATAATTNGGGCTTTCGCGGGTGATGGTCACNCCGTGNGGATGGCTTTCNACNAANGCNGCNCTNGAGATTTTGACGAATTTNGCTTTGTTCTGGAANTCTTTCAAATCAGCGCCNCCNACATANCCCATNGCAGCTTTNANNCCGCCAGCCAATTGGTGAAGGACCGNATCGACAGGGCCTTTATANGCGACCTGT
>JAESSK010000109.1 GCA_016764155.1 Rhizobiaceae bacterium | reverse complement strand
GGCATCGTGCCGATGGGCATCACCGAGGGCGCCTATAATGGCAAGCCCAACCCACACGCATGGATGTCTTTAGAAAATGCCTATATCTATGTTGATAATATTCGCGACGCTTTTTCCAAGCATGATCCGAAAAACGCAAAAATCTATGCTGCCAATGCCAAGCGCTATAAAGGCGAATTAAATGCCGCTATTGCACCTCTGCGCGAAGCTATTCTAGCGATACCGAAGGAACAACGCTGGCTTGCTACTTGCGAGGGAGCATTCAGTTATTTGATCCGCGATTTCGATATGAAAGAACTTTATCTCTGGCCGATCAATGCTGATCAGACTGGCACACCGCAACAGGCGCGCAAGGTAATTGACGGCGTGCGGGAACATAATATTCGTGCGATCTTTTGTGAAAGTACCGTCAGCAGCAATCCGGCAAAGCAGGTAGCGCGGGAAACCGGAGCGGCGTTTGGCGGCGTGCTCTATGTGGATTCTCTGACCGAGGCGGATGGCAAGGTTCCGACCTATCTTGATTTGTTGCGTGTTACATCTGAAACGATTGCAGCGGGTCTGACCGCGCCGGTTAAATAGAGAAACCTCATGCTAAAAAACAATACAGTCGGCATTCGTGTAGACAATGTAACCGTCACCTATAAGAACGGCCTCACTGCCCTTTATGATGCGAGTTTTGAAATTCCGACAGGCACCATCACCGCGCTGGTGGGAGTGAATGGCGCCGGGAAATCGACAATATTCAAGGCCTTGATGGGCTTTGTTCCCGCGGCCAAGGGCGAGATTTCAATTCTTGGTCTACCGGTCAAAGAAGCACTCAAAAAGAATATCGTTGCCTATGTACCTCAAGCTGAAGAGGTCGATTGGTCCTTTCCCGTTTTGGTGGAAGATGTGGTGATGATGGGCCGCTACGGCCATATGAATTTCATGCGCATGACGCGCGATTCCGATCGCAAGGCCGTCGATATCGCACTCGAACGCGTCGGCATGACGGAGTTTCGTGATCGCCAGATCGGCGAACTTTCCGGTGGTCAGCGCAAACGGGTTTTCCTTGCACGCGCCCTTGCGCAAGATAGCAAAGTGATCCTGCTTGACGAACCTTTTACCGGCGTCGATGTGAAGACCGAAGATGCCATCATCCAGTTGCTGCGCGACATGCGCGACGAAGGCAAGGTNATGCTGGTGGCAACCCACANCCTTGGTTCTGTGCCNGANTTTTGCGACCGCACTGTGTTGGTCAAAGGGACTGTGCTGGCCTATGGGCTGACCGAAGATACATTCACTCAAGCAAATCTTGAAGNAGCTTTTGGCGGCGTGTTGCGCCACTTTGTGCTGGGCGGCAAGGATTTGCNTGATGATGACGATACCCGTCAGGTGACCGTGATCACCGATGATGAGCGTCCATTTGTGGTTTATGACGGTAAGGCAAAAACAGAATCCAAAGCGGGGGACGACAAGTGATCGACACCCTGCTTTTGCCGTTCAACTATGGTTACATGACCAACGCCATGTGGGTGAGTGCCTTGGTTGGCGGGGTATGTGCTTTTCTCTCTGCCTATCTGATGCTCAAAGGCTGGTCGCTGATTGGNGATGCGCTGAGCCATTCNATCGTGCCCGGCGTTGCCGGTGCCTATATGCTTGGTCTTCCGTTTGCTCTGGGAGCCTTCGTTGCTGGCGGACTGGCGGCAGGTGCGATGCTTTTTCTNAACCANCGCTCTGGCTTGAAGGAAGATGCGATCATTGGATTGATCTTCACCTCGTTCTTTGGCTTAGGCTTGTTCATGGTCTCGATCTCGCCGACCTCGGTCAATATCCAGACCATCACCATGGGCAATATTTTGGCGATCACGCCTTATGACACGCTGCAATTGGCAATCATTGGGTTTGTATCGTTGGCAGTCTTGCTGGTGAAATGGAAAGATTTGATGGTGGCGTTTTTTGATGAAAACCATGCCCGCTCCATCGGGCTAAACCCTGATCGCCTCAAGGTGATATTCTTCATGCTGCTATCTGCATCCTGCGTTGCGGCATTGCAGACCGTGGGTGCATTTTTGGTGATTGCCATGGTGGTAACACCGGGAGCNACAGCCTATCTGCTGACCGACCGTTTTCCGCGCCTCCTTATGTTAAGCGTTGCGATCGGATCGATCACCAGTTTCGTTGGAGCCTATGCCAGCTTCTTCATAGACGGCGCTACGGGCGGCATCATTGTCTGCCTCCAAACTCTTTTATTCCTCACGGCATTTTTCCTTGCGCCAAAACACGGTTATCTGGCTGCGCGACGCCGTGCCGCGAAAGCATTGGAGGCACGGGCATGATCGAAGAACTGCTTTTACCGTTCCAGTTTGCCTTTATGAATAAGGCGTTTTTTATCACGGCGATCATTGCGGCACCGACGGCACTTTTATCCTGCTACCTCGTGCTCAAGGGTTGGTCGTTGATGGGGGATGCGATTAGCCATGCGGTGCTTCCGGGTATTGTGCTTGCCTATATCATCAATATTCCGCTGATCATCGGAGCGTTTGGGGCCGGTATGATCTGCGCCCTTGCTACCGGATTCCTGAAAGAAAACAGCCGGGTTAAACAGGACACGGTGATGGGGGTCGTGTTTTCAGGCATGTTCGGCCTTGGCATTGTGATGTACACAAAAATCCATACGGATATTCATCTCGATCATATCCTGTTCGGCAATATGCTCGGAGTGAGTACGGGCGATATTCTTACCACTGGGTTGATCTCGTTGTTTGTTGTGGCAATTGTCGTATTGAAACGCCGAGATCTTTTGTTGCACGCATTTGATCCAGCACAGGCGAAAGCTTCAGGTCTTCCAGTCGGATTATTGCATTACGGGTTGCTGGCGATCCTGTCTCTAACCATTGTCGCCACCCTCAAAGCAGTGGGCATCATCCTTGCCATTGGACTTTTAATTGCGCCCGGAGCAATCGCATTTTTGATAACCAAACGCTTTGAACGGATGCTTGTTGTGGCGGTTGTCGTAACGCTGATTTCCGGTTTTCTCGGCGTTTATCTCAGCTTCTATCTGGATAGTGCACCGGCTCCGACGATTATTTTGATCCTGAGCGGAATTTTTATTATCGCCTTTATTTGGCAGGCTAAGCGCGCGCGGATGCACTCTCGAACTTTCTAGGCTACCAGTTCTTTTTACTCAGTAATTCGAATATTTTATCTCGCTCCGAAAGAACCAATAACAAAGCCATGTCGCCCGGTTGAAGTTTGCGAAGAATGAAAGCAACGCCGTTGGCCGGTGATGTGGCAAACATTATATCGGTTGTAGGAAGGCCATTTTTGACGCACACGTCCATGGTCAGGGCGCAGACCTCTCCCAATTCGCGCCCGCGCAAATATTCAACGACTTCGGCAGCAACCACCACATCAGGTTTGAGCTTGAAAACCATCTCGGTAACGGCACGAATATCCTCGTTTGAACGATCCCCTGCATGACTGATCATAATATATTTTCGTGCGGCAACCACGTTTTCAAGGGCCTGAGTCAAGGCTGAAATCGAATGCAGATTATGGGCGAAATCGACAAAGACACGCGCGCCATTTATCTCGAATTCATTGCAGCGTCCGGGGTTGTCTTTTGGATCATTTTTGAAACTTGTAAGCCCCATTATGATCGCATCATTTCCCAAACCCAAGGCTTTTGACAGACAGAGCGCGCCGAGAGCATTGCGGATATTATAGTGCGCCGCCCCTCTCATGGTAATCGGGATATCAGCAACATTGATCATGGTGTTTGTGCTGGTGCCATCAAAATAGACGAGCGCACGGCCATCAAACCATGCACATGCTTGGGCGTGCCTTTTGGCCTGAAGGATTTTCTCAGATTTTGGATTGAGCGAGAACCAACAAATTTTCGACGGTGTGTGTTCAGCCTGCGCCACCACATATTTGTCATCCGCATTAAGCACCAATACGCCGTTATGGGCCAAGGTACGGTGGACCGCGAACTTGGCGATTGCCAAATCTTTGACTGTGTTGACGCCGTATTCACCCAAATGGTCGGCGGCGACATTTGTTACCAGCGCAGCGGTTGCTTGGCGTACCGGC
>JAESSK010000108.1 GCA_016764155.1 Rhizobiaceae bacterium | reverse complement strand
AAGGCCTTTGTTGCAGGTCTTGGCTTGTTGCTTTTTTCATTTGCAGGTTTGGGCGCAGGCTTTGGCGAGCTTGAACGTTTAGGTGCTTCTGCTTTTGCAGCAGGGGCTGTTTCTTCTGCCTGTTTTACCGGTTTGGCAGTGCGTTCTTTGTTTTGCGAAGAAGGTCGTTTTGTTCGTCCCTCTTGCTGCCGCTCTTACTTCCACCACGGCGTCTGCCAGCTTTGGAATCCCATTCTACCGGATCGCCTTGCCATTCAATGGATTGGCCAATCAGTTCTTCGATTGCGTCAAACGCCTTCTTTTCGGTAGGAGTGACAATCATAAAGGCATTGCCTTTGCGGCCCGCACGTCCGGTGCGTCCGATACGGTGCACATAATCCTCGGCTGTTCCCGGTACGTCGAAGTTGAAAATATGGCTTACATCCGGGATATCGAGACCACGGGCAGCCACATCACTTGCCACCAGATGGGTGATTTTATTTTCTTTAAAATCTGCAAGCATGGTCATGCGACTTCTTTGGTCCATGTCGCCATGCAAGGCGCCACAGGAATAACCGTGATTTTGCAAGGATTTATCGACGATTTTGACGTCGCGTTTCCGGTTGCAGAAAATGATGGTGTTTTTCAAACCTTCTGCTTCATCAATCAGGCCGCGCAAAACGCTGCGTTTTTCATAGTCGGCCATGTCACTGGCAACCGCTCTTTGGGTGATCGTATCTGATGTGGATGCAGGTGCGGAAACTGAAACATGCACAGGGTTTTGCAAGAATTGATGAGACAGTTTTTCGATTGCTGGCGGCATGGTTGCCGAGAAAAACAGGGTCTGGCGCGTGAACGGGACCATTTTGCATATGCGTTCGATATCGGGAATGAAACCCATATCAAGCATGCGATCCGCTTCATCGATCACCAGAATATCAACGCCGGTCATCAAGATTTTTCCGCGCTCATAATGATCAAGCAGGCGGCCCGGTGTTGCGATCAGAATATCGGCACCACGATCTAATTTGCGCAATTGTTCGTCGAACGAAACGCCGCCAATCAAAAGGGCAACGGTTAGTTTGTGATTTTGCCCGTAGCGAATTAGGTTTTCTTCAACCTGTGCGGCAAGTTCGCGGGTAGGCTCCAAAATCAGGGTGCGAGGCATGCGCGCACGGGCGCGGCCACGTTCCAGCAAAGACAGCATTGGCAGGGTAAAGGAAGCGGTTTTCCCGGTGCCCGTTTGGGCAATCCCCAGCACGTCGCGACGTTGCATGATATGGGGAATAGCCTGTTCCTGAATAGGTGTCGGCTCGGTATAACCCGATGATTTTACAGCGGCGAGCACTTTGTCGCTCAGCCCAAGATTTTCAAAGCTCATATGTTTGGTTGGTACTTTCTAGCGCTATCTGCGAAATATTCGCAGGACAAATTCAAATTTGTGTAGCCGCATCACCATTTAGCGCGAAGTCACCCCACGCCTTCCGCTCTTGGCTACGCAATTGGGGGCAAAGAGTCAAGGGAGAGCCACCTTTGTGCTTGGGTTGTGCTTAACGGCACCCCATCAAACGTCGATTAAATCTTCGGTGGCAAATTCGGCATTTTCCTGAATAAACTGGAATCTGGCCTCGGGCTTGCTACCCATCAGCTGTTCAACACGTTCCTTGGTGGAGTTTTCGTCAAATTCTGGAACTTCCACCCGTAATAAGGTTCGCTTGGTTGGTTCCATCGTGGTTTCTTTAAGTTGCGCTGGCATCATCTCGCCAAGGCCCTTAAAGCGGCCAATGTCGATTTTCTTGCTGCCGGAAAACTCCGATGCCAGAAGTTCGTCTTTGTGAGCGTCGTCGCGGGCATAGAGGGTTTTGCCCCCCTGCGACAATCGATAAAGCGGTGGCACTGCCAGATATAATCTGCCGCTTCTGATGAGGCCCGGCATTTCCTGAAAGAAAAATGTGATCGGCAGGGATGCGATATGCGCCCCATCAACATCCGCATCGGTCATGATGATAATGCGATCATAGCGCAAATCTTCGTCGCGATATTTGGATCTCGTGCCACATCCAAGCGCCTGAATCAGATCGGAAATCTGTTGGTTGGCGGCGAGTTTCTCACGTCCTGCATTGGCGACGTTCAAAATTTTGCCGCGCAAGGGCAGGATGGCTTGGGTTTTCCGGTTGCGAGCCTGTTTGGCGGAGCCGCCAGCAGAATCCCCTTCCACGATGAAGAGTTCGGTGTCGCCCTTGGCGTTTGAGGCGCAATCTGCAAGTTTGCCGGGTAGACGCAGTTTTCTGGTCGCTGATTTGCGGTTGATCTCTTTTTCCCGGCGGCGGCGTAAGCGTTCGTCGGCGCGGTCGATCACCCATTCGAGCAATTTATTGGCTTGCTGAGGGGAGCCGGCCAGCCAGTGATCGAAAGGATCGCGAATGGCGTTTTCTACCAATTTTTGGGCTTCGACGCTCGCCAGTTTATCTTTGGTCTGACCGACGAATTCCGGTTCGCGAATGAAGGCTGATAACATAGCAGCAGCAGAAGTCATCACATCGTCGGTGGTGATTGCTGCAGCCTTTTTGTTGCCGACCATTTCGCCATAGGCTTTCAACCCGCGTGAAAGGGCGATACGAAACCCTGCTTCGTGGGTGCCGCCATCGCCAGTGGGAATGGTGTTACAATAGGAATTTACAAACCCATCATCGCCATACCAAGTGACTGCCCATTCAACGGCACCATGGCCACCGGCTTTATCGGATTTTCCGGCAAAAGGCTCGTCCGTAATCTTGAACTGGTCGGAGATGGAGGCTTCGAGATAATCCTTCAGACCGCCCGGAAAATGGAAGGTGGCTTTGGCTTCTGCCTCATCGCCTTCTTTCAACAAGGATGGGTCGCAAGTCCAGCGGATTTCTACGCCACCGAAAAGATAGGCTTTGGAACGGGCCATTTTGAACAGGAGCGATGGCTGGAATGCGGCCCCCTTGGCAAAGATGCTAAAATCAGGTTTGAAACTGACCTTGGTGCCGCGCCGGTTATGCACTTCGCCGACTGTTACCAGTTTGGTTGTGGCATGCCCTTTGGAAAACTCTTGACGATAAAGAGTTCGATTGCGCGCAACTTCCACGATCAAATGATCTGAAAGCGCGTTCACTACGGAAATACCTACGCCGTGTAGGCCGCCGGATGTTTCATAAACGTTGGAATCGAATTTGCCGCCTGCATGCAGCGTGGTCATGATCACTTCGAGAGCTGATTTATCTTTGAATTTCGGGTGTGGATCGACCGGGATACCACGGCCATTATCGGTGATGCTGAGATAACCCTCGGCGCTCAGATCGACCTCGATCCAGCTGGCGTGACCGGCAACGGCCTCATCCATGGAGTTATCGATGACCTCGGCGAACAAATGGTGCAAAGCCTTGTTGTCTGTGCCACCAATATACATGCCTGGGCGGCGGCGTACGGGCTCCAGCCCTTCAAGTACTTCAATGTCCGCAGCTGAATAATCACTCTCGCCAACATCGGCCGCTTTTTTGGCAGGCTTTGCCTGTTTTTTGCGTGGCGGCTGTGGTGCGGGATTGTCGCCGAAAAGGTCATCGTTGGTGGTCATATTCGGGTTTGCTTCCAATTGATCGAATCACTGATCTGAGTTTTAGCTGATATATACGTCAAAGTGGTGATTTGTCTGAAAATATCGCTCTTTCGCGCGATTAAAAACCTCTATAAGAAAGGCTGTAAAATTGCAATTTCGGAATGACTGATGGCCTGTAATATTTGTGGTGGCACGGAGTTTGAAGATTATCGCGGTCGCAAAGGCGAGCGCTGTACTAGTTGTGGCTCGAAGGCGCGCCACCGTGTTGCGCTGATGGTTTATGAGACGCATTTACTGCCGCTGGTGCATGAAGCAAAAAAGCGTGTGCTGCATTTGGCTCCGGAAAAGTTTTTACACGGTAAACTCTCCGAAATGATCGGGGCGGGATATATCACCAGTGATGCCTCACCTGAACGCTATCCTCATGCGGAATGTCTGAAACTCTATTTTCCTCAAGATTTTGACTTGTTTCCTGACGGGTATTTCACGGCGATTTTGCACAATCATGTGCTTGAACATATTCCGGGACATTACGGCGATCATCTGATTGCTTTTACCCGAATGCTGGCACCGGGAGGAAAAATGATTTTTTCTGTGCCCGGGCCCTATCTCGATAAAAAAAGCGTTGAGGGTGGCGAACTTCTGGCAAATGATGGGGAACGGCTGGAGAAATTCCTGCAGGAAGATCATTATAAAATGCTCGGCGCGGATTTTGTTGAATTCTTGCGTAATATGAAGGGCGGGGCGCTGCTTTCAGATGGTATAACTGCGGAAATTCGGGAGCAATTGAGCGTTCGTCCCGGTAAGGCNCCTTTCTTTGTGTGGCAAAAANATTAGCAAAAAGAAGATTTTGACCATGAGTAAAACACCAAAACAGATCGACCATGTGGCCATTTTGCCNGAAACCGTTCCATTTGTTGGNCCGGAAGCGCAGGAGCGCACATTGGGNAANATATTTGCNGCACGCATTGGGGCCAATGAAAATGTTTTTGGTCCNTCGCCCAAGGCAATTGANGCNATAAANAANGCNGCCAATGATGTNTGGATGTATGCNGANCCTGAAGCCTTGGATTTACGCGAGGCGCTTGCTGAACATCATGGGGTCGGTGTCGAAAATATCGTGATTGGCGGCGGCATTGATAATTTGCTTGATTGTGCGACACGGCTTTATGTTGAGCCGGGTGTTAATGTGGTGACGTCGGCTGGAGCCTATCCTACCTTCAATTTTCACGTTAGCGCCAGCGGTGGAAATCTGGAATTGGTGCCGTTTGTCAATGATTGTGAGGATCCCGATCGCCTGTTGGAGCGGGCGAGGGAAGTTTCGGCGAAGCTTTTATACATTTCCAATCCTGATAACCCCATGGGGACTTGTTGGGATAGTGAAGCCATGGAGCGTATGATTTCTTCCATTCCTGATGGCTGCATGATGTTGCTTGATGAAGCCTATATCGATACGGCCCCGGCAGGCACTGCCTCGCCAATCGATATTACCAATGATCAAATCCTGCGGTTTCGTACGTTTTCTAAAGCTTATGGCATGGCCGGTTCGCGGGTTGGTTATTGTATTGGGGAAGCTGGCATCATTCGTGGGTTTGAAAAGGTGCGCAATCATTTTGGTATGAACCGGGTGGCGCTTGATGGTGCTCTTGCCGCATTAAAAGATCAGGATTATCTGGCGGAAGTGATTGGAAAAATTGCGGACGCTCGGGAGAAAATCAGCGCGATTGCTGAAAAGCACGGATTTAAACCGATCCCGTCCGCCACCAATTTTGTGGCAATCGATTGTGGTCGTGATAGCGCTTATGCGTTGGCCCTTATGAAGGGGCTTGCTGAACGCGGCGTGTTTATTCGAATGCCCGGTGCAGAGCCGCTGTCGCGTTGTATCCGTATTAGTGCTGGGACCGCGCAGGATTTGCAGATTTTTGATGATGCTTTGGGCGAGATTATCGCTGAAATTGGATAGTGCCCTAAAATGCAAAAGGGCAGGAACCAAGTTCCTGCCACTTTTTGCAAATGTTATATTGTCTAAATGAACCAATTATCCAAGCAGTGAAACCGATACCAGCGCTGCTATAATCATTACGGATGAAACCGCAATAATGCTTAGCGGCGAAAAGTCTTCTGCTTGATATTCCTCCCCGATGTGATCTCTCGGGTGTGTCATTGTTGCTCTCCAATTTGTCTCGTTACGATGTAAAATAAGTGGGGTGAGACAAGGCGATTACAAGTGCCATTGTGGTGAGATCGCATCACGGACAGGTTACCTGTCCGCAAACTTTAACGGTTCCCTTAACGCGGGCCTTATTGCGGACAATTATTTGGCGACGCAGAAGTGGCGATCGCCATCATATCCCAAAAATGTACCGGATTTAGAGTTGAAGCTGCGATATTTCGTACGGCAATAGTCCTGCCAGTCAGCGCTCCATGGCTCGATAGATGCGGATTCATTATATGTAATCACTTTTGGAGCGCCTGAACCACGTCGGGTTTCGCGCTGGATTGGTGCACGCTGGCGCTTTTCGTAATGGCGGCCCGAACGACGCTCGCGCGATGCGTAAGGTCTGAACGGACGGGGTTCACGGGCACCATAAGGNCTTGGTTCGCGAGCATATTCTGAAAATTCCGGATCATATTCATCATAGATNCGAACGGGCGGGCGAGAATATGGAGGATATGAGTGTCTGNTGACACGNNNATNTCTGCGGTGATTTGANTCNGCCGCAATTGCTCCAATNGTNAGNCCGATAATGCCGCCNAGAACNATGTNNCCTGCGCCACGGTGGTGGCGATTATGGTGTCCGCCGCCNGCTGAGGCAGANGTCATTGGNAGNGCTACGATGGCAATCGTTACGGCTAGGCCCATTGCGGCAATCNTAGCGGCAGAAGAAGTGGATTTTTGCAGAATATGTCGGAAGTTCATTTCTTGGCCCTCGGTGATAGAATGTTTCAATAACCCTGTAAGGTTTGAATGTGATCTAAATTTGGCATTTTCATGCTGAATGGAAGCTGAATGGGGTGTTCAGATAATATTGTGCCGGAAGTGAGTGGTCATATTCTTAATATGTTATGCATATTTCGGTTTTGACCTGTTTTTTAAATTGCCCACTCTGGTTAGCATTGTTACAAGCATGACATGACTAAAACACCTGATATTTTACGCATCGCACTGGCNCAGTTAAACCCTACGGTCGGCGATATTAGCGGNAATTTGGCCCTTGCCAGAAAAGCCCGCGAAGAAGCTCACCGCGCAAAAGCTGATCTGATTCTATTTACCGAATTATTCATTGCGGGNTANCCCACNGAAGATTTNGTTTTGAAACCGATCTTTGTTGAAGAATGNATGNCGGCGATTGCCGAACTTGCTGCTGANACAAAAGATGGTGGGCCNGCCATGNTGATTGGCTCGCCGCTTCGAAATGAGGACGGTCTCTATAATGCAATTGCCTTTCTCGACGAGGGCGAGATCAAGACCTGGCGGATGAAGGTTGATTTACCCAATTACGATGTCTTCGATGAAAAGCGGGTGTTTGATGTTGGNCCGATGCCGGGGCCNATTAATTTTCGTGGCGTGCGTTTGGGCGTGCCGATTTGTGAAGATATCTGGGGCGACTTAGGGGTTTGCGAAACCCTTGCCGANAGCGGCGCTGAAATTCTTCTGGTGCCTAATGGTTCTCCTTATTACCGGGAAAAAATGGATGTTCGTTACCAGATCGCTATTCGCCAGGTGATCGAATCTGGCTTGCCCATGGCCTATGTCAATCAGCTTGGTGGCCAAGACGAGCTGGTCTTTGATGGCGGGTCTTTTGTGGTCAATACCAATCATAGGGTTCCTGTTCAGATGAACCTTTTTGAAGACAGCGTTGTGGTCACCACATGGCGGCGCGGGGATGAGGGCTGGTCGTGCGAGGATGGGGTGGTTGCGAAACTGCCCGATTGCCAACAATCAGATTGGCGTGCCTGTGTCCTTGGNTTGCGCGACTACGTTAATAAGAACGGATTTTCCAATGTGGTGCTGGGGCTTTCCGGCGGCATTGATTCTGCNATTGTTGCGGCGATGAGCGTTGATGCGCTGGGCGAAGANCGGGTGCGCTGNGTGATGCTGCCCTATGATTATACCAGCGAGGAAAGCCTCGTTGATGCTGCTAATTGCGCCAAGGCGCTGGGTGTTAAATANGAGATTGTCTCGATCAAAAAGCCGGTTGAAGGCTTGCGCGATGCACTTAGCGATTTGTTTGAGGGCACCGAAGAGGGGGTGACCGAAGAAAANCTGCAATCGCGGGCNCGCGGTGTCATTTTGATGGCGATTTCCAATAAGTTTGGTTCGATGGTGGTGACTACCGGCAATAAATCCGANATGTCTGTCGGCTATGCCACNCTCTACGGCGATATGAATGGCGGGTTTAATCCAATCAAAGACCTTTATAAAATGCAGGTCTATGAACTCTCTGACTGGCGCAACANGCATATGCCGCCGGATTGTTTGGGGCCGGGTGGCGAGGTCATTCCACAAAACATCATTGATAAGGCACCNAGTGCCGAGTTACGGNCNGACCAGACCGATCAAGANAGCCTGCCNCCTTATCCNGTACTGGATGATATTNTNGAATCACTGGTGGAAAAGGAACTNTCCGTCGANGAGATCGTTGCCAATGGCCATGACCGTGAAATTGTAAACAAGATGGAGCATNTGCTTTATATCGCTGAATATAAGCGGCGTCAGGCGGCTCCCGGTGTGAAAATTACACGCAAGAATTTTGGCCGTGACCGGCGCTATCCGATCACCAACCGTTTTCGTGATAGGGGATAACTGCTCGCATGGGGGCCTTCTTTTCGTTTTTCAGGGAGAATTTGCGCTGGATTATGGGCGGGTTCCTGATGACCTTTTGCTCCTCATTTGGCCAGACTTTCTTCATCGCACTATCCGGCAAGGAAATTCGCACTGAATACGGGCTGAGCAACGGCGAATTTGGCGGCATCTATATGTTTGCGACACTGGGCAGCGCTATGGTTTTGCCGCAGGTTGGCAAGCTGGTCGATATTATTTCCGTATCCCGCACCGCTTTGATTATCACTCCAATGCTGGCATTGGCCTGTGTTTCCATGGCGTTCTCTGATTCGTTTTATATGCTTTTATTGACCTTGTTTGGGTTGCGTTTGTTCGGGCAGGGCATGATGACCCATACGGCGATGACGGCGATTGGGCGTTGGTTTGCCGGGCACAGGGGCAGGGCTGTGTCGATGGTGGCGCTTGGTCAACAATCCGGGGAGACGGTGTTTCCGTTGATATTCGTATTCATCTCGCTGGCGGTGGGCTGGAGAAATACCTGGCTAATGGGGGCGTTCTTTTTGGTCGTTTTTGCGCTGCCGGTGATCTTCGGGTTAATGCGGGTAGAGCGGCAACCACGATCAACCGATAAACCTGCAACTGCCAGTACATCGCGTGATTGGCAACGCGGAGAAGTGATGCGCGATGGTTTGTTCTGGGCGATGTCGATCGGGGTGTTTGCACCATCTTTTATTGGAACATCGGTGTTTTTCCATCAGGCTCATCTGGTGGAAATCCGTGACTGGACGCAGCAGTTCTTTGCCAGTTCGTTCGTTATCATGTCGGTGGTTACGGTTTGTTCCGGCCTGATGGCGGGGCAATTGATTGATAAATATTCCGCGGTCAAAATCCTGCCGTTCTTTTTACTGCCGCTAGGCATTGCCTGCATACTTCTCGGGTTTATTGAGGCCCGTTACGGTTTGTTTTTATATATGGCGTTGCTAGGCGTTTCCTATGGCACGGCGACCACGCTGTTCGGGGCGCTTTGGCCTGAAATTTATGGCACCAAATATCTCGGCTCTGTACGTTCCATCATTGTCGCGCTGATGGTGCTCTCTTCAGCATTGGGACCGGGAATTACCGGTTATTTGATCGATTATGGTATTCCGTTCCCATCGCAAATAGTTGTAATGGGTGTCTATTGTCTTGCGGTCTCGGTGGTTATGTTGTTTGTATCGCGGCAAGTGGCGAACCGTCAGCAGACGGAAATCGCGGCCCTTTAGATTTCAAAATTGGACATTGTGAATCCCATGACAGTCACCCTTCGTTTTGCCCCATCTCCTACCGGAAATATTCATATCGGTAATGCCAGAACCGCGCTGGTAAACTGGCTTTATGCCAAAAAGAATGATGGCCAATTTATTCTGCGATTTGATGATACGGATGTTGAGCGTTCCAAGGTGGAATTTGCCGAGGGTATTGAGCGAGATTTGCACTGGCTTGGCATTAAACCAGACAGGATAGAGCGTCAGTCGACACGGTTTTCATCTTATGACGAAGCGGCAGAAAAGCTTAAAACCAAAGGCCTGCTTTATGCCTGCTATGAAACCTCTGATGAATTAGACCGACGTCGTAAGCGCCTGTTGGCACGTGGGCTACCGCCAATCTATGATCGGTCAGGTTTGAGATATTCGATGAAAGAAATCTCAGCTTTTGAAGCTGAAGGCAGAACCGCTCATTGGCGTTTTCTCCTGCCTAATTATGAAGATGATCCCTTCACTACCAAGCGCACGGAAGTGCATTGGGATGATGTGGTACGCGGCAGGCAGACCGTTGATCTTTCTTCGATGTCTGATCCGGTTTTAATCCGTGGTGACGGCACTTACCTCTACACATTGCCAAGTGTCGTAGATGATATCGAATTTGGTGTGAGCCACATTATTCGCGGTGACGATCATGTGACTAATACGGGCGCGCAAATTGCGGTATTTGAAGCGCTGGATGCGAAGCCTCCAGAATTTGGTCATCACAATTTGCTGACTTCAGCGGATGGTAGTGGCCTTTCAAAGCGGCTTGGTTCGCTCTCGATCGCCAATCTGGCGGCAGACGGATTTGAACCCATGGCTGTTGTGTCGCTGGCAGTGTTGATTGGCACGTCTCAGGCGGTTGAACCGATAAAAAATATGGAAGAGATGGCGAAACGTTTTGATCCTCTGACCATTACCAAATCTGCTGCAAAATTTGATATGGCCGAGCTTACCGGTCTCAATAAGCGCCTTGTGCACGACTATTCCTATGAAGTTGTGTCTGAGCGNCTGGCNTCANTGAANATTGGCGGCGGTGAAGAATTCTGGAATGCGGTGCGGCCGAATATTGAAAAAGTATCGGATGCTTCGGACTGGTGGGCGATTGTCAATGATGCCACATCGATTGTGGATGATGAGGACAGAGACTTTATCAGTGAAGCCAAAGCGCTTTTACCAGAGGGTCCGTGGGATGAGGGAACCTGGAAGAATTGGACGACTTTGGTCAAAGAAAAGACCGGAAGAAAAGGCAAGGGGCTGTTTATGCCGCTTAGAAAAGCGTTGACCGGGCAAGAGCATGGCCCGGAATTGGCCACCATATTGCAGCTTATTGGACCGGAAAAAACGATGGCCCGACTATCCTGATCTTCTTTTTCTGGCCGGGTTTTGCATTGGCTGCCTGACTCTTTTTATTGCCTAATTGTTCCAGATTTGACATTGAGAACGCGCCAAATTTATTGCTGGCGGTTTCCGGATCTGCGTATCTATCCAGACGAAATGTGGGCTGGGAAATGCGAGGGCCGATGGTTTCTCTGATTACATCGCGGTNGATNGATAGTTGTGCTTCCAGTTCAGCAAGCTCGCCCAGTCCTGCTTGGGAGAAGTTACAGGAACACTGGTGGTCCACCTTCTTGCGGTAATTGAAAGCGAAAGGTTGTTGTGCGTATGGGATGTTGTCGCGATAGGATATCATTTCTTCGGCGGATTGGCTCGGCATGCCGTAATAATAGAGTTCCACNTCGCTTCCCGGGCATCTNCTTTCACAACTTAGCGCATCGGCATCAAAGTGGTCGCGGTCGGTGGAAAAGCTGATCGGGAAATAATAGCCGTCGCAGGTTCTAACGCACATGGTACGATAATTTCCGAATTGCGAATATTGGGGTTCAGGCAGCAGCTCGAACTCTTCACGAATGCGTCTTCCATCTTCGCGGTAAGCTCTGCGGCCAANAATTTGCTCGATGAGGCTGCGGCGACGCGGTCTTTCTCGATTGGTATTGGCTTGTCTTTGATTGGCGGAACGGTTNAGGCAGCCTCGTTGCTGCATNGTTTGAAGAATGCGGTTGCGTTGGTTGCCTGCATTACCACCGCCCCGGCGTAGTTGATCTTTTGTTCGCTCAAGNTGTGCCAGATTATCCTGCATTTGACGGATGCTGGAATTNAGCCTGCTGCACCGCCCCGAACGGTTAAACCGNCCCGCNCGACAATCATTGCGNCGGGCGATGCGTTTGGTTTTTGATAATTGNGAGCGTTGATCGCGTATCGCNTGTTGGTATTGGCGNTATTTTATTGATGGAGAGGTGAAATTGCCGGTGGAGACGCGGGATAGTTGCTGTTCCAATTGGCGNCAAACGCNCGACTGAGCCTCGGCAATGCCNGTNTGCGCGANAATAATNATCCAGACCAGACNGACCAGCCTTAGAAAGTATGAACTAGATTTAGACGCCATTATACATATCTGCTTTTGATAGTTCGCAAATCGGAACGCATTTCGACCCCCCAAGATCGCCTGCTCGCGCAAGCTACCCTGATATAGTTAATCTATGCTTTCGAATGTGTCTATTGCGTGCTGTTCAGCACGGTCTAAAAAGCACTTTGATTTAGGCCTCCGTCGATCAAATAATTTTTACCGGTCAAATANCCCGCATGGGTTGAACAAAGGAANGCGCATAGGGCACCAAATTCNTCCGGGGTTCCCAGTCTCTTGGCNGGNATTTCGGAGATGGCCTGTTGTGCTGAGGCTTCCTTGGTAATGCCCTGTTTTTCAGCGCTGAAAGCGATGCCGGAGCGNAGGCGATCTGTATCCATCTTACCGGGCAATATCTGGTTGATGGTCACATTGTGTGAGGCAACAGAGCGCGCAACACCTGCAAGAAATGAGGTTAGGCCAGCGCGTGCACCTGATGAGAGATCAAGGCCGGGGATCGCGGTATATACGGAGAGCGAAGTGATATTGACGATGCGTCCGAATTTTCGCTCGATCATGCCATCGACGACTTTTTGGATCAGTTCAATCGGTGTCACCATGTTTTGGGTAACGCCTTCAAGAATATCGTCGCGTGAAAGTTCGCGGAAATCGCGCAAAGGTGGTCCGCCATTATTGTTGACGAGGATATCGGGGGAGGGGCAGGCTTCCAGTAGTTCGGCCTGACCATCAAGCGTTGAAACATCGGCAATGACTGCCGTGACTTTTCCGCTGGACAATTTATCCAGCTCTTCCGCAGTTGCCATTGTCACGGCCTCATTGCGACCGTTGATAACGATATTACAACCTGCTTCAGCCAGATGCTTGGCGCATCCTTTGCCTAGACCGCGTGATGATGCGCAGATGATTGCGTTCTTGCCTGAAATTCCCAAATCCATAATGTATTCCTTCTGATTTGGTAAAACATTATCGCTCTGTCAGGCAAAATGCCAGCACCCATGTCGACTCTGTTTGATTGATCGGTTAAAAAATGTTTGATTTGAACCGCCAATTTCGAGCAACTAATCTTATGAATATTGATCCAATTTCCATTCCAGACATTAACGACATCAAATCTGCCGCTAAACGGCTTGAAGGCAAGGTTATTCATACACCGTTATTGCAAAGTGATGCACTTGATGTGCTTACGGGCGCGCGGGTTTTTGTCAAAGCCGAATGTTTACAGACCACGGGTGCTTTTAAAATACGCGGCGCGACCAATGCGCTTGCATTGCTGTCAGAACAGCAACGGGCCGGTGGTGTTGTGGCTTGTTCTTCGGGAAACCATGCGCAAGGGGTTGCGGAAGCGGCGCGTCGTTTGGGAATATCCGCGACCATTGTTATGCCTTCCGACAGTCCGGCGCTCAAGGTTGCCAGGACAAAGCGCAGTGGCGCTACGGTGGTGCTGTTTGATCGTGCCAGCGAGGACAGGGAGAAAATCGCAAATTCCATTGCTGAGGAAGAAAACCGCACCTTTATTCATCCGTTCAATAACCCGAACGTTATTGCCGGGCAGGGCACTAGCGGGTTGGAGATCGTGGAAGACATGCAAGGCATGGGGCTTTCCATAGACAGGCTTTTGACACCAGCGGGTGGTGGTGGTTTGACCAGTGGTTTAGCCATCAGCGTTCACAGTGTTTTTCCAAATGCGGCTATCCATACGGTGGAACCCATTGGATTTGATGATTTTAAACGGTCTCTGGAGGCTGGTGAAATAGTCTCCAATGAGAATCTTAGCGGTTCAATTTGTGATGCGGTGCTGACGCCGGAACCCGGAACGTTGACGTTTGAAATCGTGAAGCGACATTGTTCGGAGGGACTTGTGGTCAGTGAAGCATCGGTTCGTAAAGCCATGCGGTTTGCATTTGAAGAATTTAAATTGGTGGTGGAGCCGGGGGCAGCTGTTGCATTGGCCGCGTTGCTGGATGCAGGTCAAAAATATCAGGGCGAAATAATCGTCATTATGCTTTCCGGCGGTAATGCTGATCCTGAATTATTCTCCAAAATTCTGGCTGAAGGATAATATGGCGACATCAAACTCTGAAAATTCTTCGCAGGTTGAAACTGCGCCATGGCTGTTTGGACCTAGAATTTCAATTGCTTATTGTTGCGTATTTGCCTTTGCGGGCATGGCGCTTCCGTATTTTCCCATTTGGCTGCAATTTAAAGGCTTGAGCGAATTTCAAATCGGGGTCGTTTTATCCGCCCCGATGATTATGCGGGTTTTAAGCTCCGGTCCGATGATCGCTTATGCTGATACACGCCCGGATCGGGCAAATTTTACCATCATACTCTTTTTCGCCTCATCGTTGATGATGATGCTCTATGCCTTTGCGAACGGGTTTTGGTGGATATTGGCCGTTACGATTGCGATGAATGTATTCTTTAATCCGGTCATTCCGCTGGTGGATGCAATTGCCATGTCCGGTGTTCGTCGATATGGCGCCAATTATGGCCGTATCCGCATTTGGGGCTCGGTGATTTTCATCGTCGCCAATCTTGCTGGTGGGCAATATCTGCTGAATTCGCCGGGGGAATATATCCTCTACGCTTTGATCGGAGCACTGGCGATTGGCAGCGTTGTTATTTTGATATTGCCTAAAATCGGCAAGCGTAGAAATCTGGATAGCTCAGGACTTGATCAATTCACCTTTTCCAAAATGCTGAAAATNCCTCGTTTCATGCTGGTATTGCTGGCCGCTGGAATTATTCAGGCGAGCCATGCGCTGGTTTATAGTTTTGGCTCGATTTATTGGCAATCTCTTGGNTATAGCGGGTTGATGATNGGNATTNTGTGGGGNCTTGCTGTTGCCGCCGAGGTTGTGCTGTTNCAGTTTGGCAATTGGTTGATCAAGAATATTGGCACGATGGGATTATTTGCCATTGGAGCNGGAGCTGCGGTNTTGCGCTGGACAGTTTTCCCGCTCGATCCAGGCTTNCCGGGGTTTTTGGTNCTGCAACTTCTGCACGGCTTGACCTTCGGCGCNGTTCACATTGCNACGATGTATTTCATTATGGAATCGGTTCCNGAGGAACGCATTGCCAGCGCTCAGGGCGTNGGCTTTGTTTTGGCAGGGCTGGTGATGGCNGTTTCGGTGTTTTCCAGCGGCTTTATCTATAAGAGCTTTGCCGTCAACGGATTTTGGATCATGGCCGCGATGGCAGTTCTGGCGCTTATATTATTGAAGGTTGCCACGCTTTTTCCCGTCATAAGAAACGGCGAAACAGAAACTTAGCACTGAGAGATAGTCTGCTCTTGCCGGCAGCGCNCCAGCCTATTGCTGAAGCTGTCCGGCGGCTGTTGAAAGCATGGAGTAGACCTTGCCGATGTCCGTTGCCAGATAACTTCTGGAGATTGATTTATCCGGATCGTTCATGGCGNTGCTTGCCAGCAGATTTTCAAATTCCTGCATGTAGCGGCTGACGGTATTTCTGAATTCTTCGTCCCGGGTAAATCTTGCGCGGATTTCCGTCATTGTTTGCGGGTTTTGAAGCGCATAGAGGCGGCGGGTAAAGACATCACGTTCGCCTTGGCGATANCGTTCCCATAGTTCNACAGACGCCTCNTGGTCGATTACACGGGCAATGTCCATTGAAAGGGAGTTTAAGGATTCNACCACATGTTGTGGAGAGCGNCCNCCGCNTGTTTGTGCGGGGGCGTTTTGTGGTGTTGCAACTGGCGCTACGACAGAAGTGTCATCTTCATCCTCTGATGCTCTGCGCAGCAGATTGGAGACCCAGCCACCATCATCAGGGTTTTGGTCCTGAAGNTCTTGTGGTTGTGTTGATACAGGTGCTGGTTGGCGCGTTGGAACCACCGGGGCAGCAGGGGCCACAGGATCAGGATATGGGCGTGGGTTTAAGCTGGCTGGGCGTGTGGCTGGCGCTTGCGGCTGTGTTGGCGCTGCTGGCGCAATTGTTTCACGCAACTCGCCAAATCCTGTGCCTGCAGCAGGTGTTGGAGGCGTCAAGGGTGTTTGGCGCGGAGCCGTTTTTTCTGCACGATATTGTGTAGCAGCCGGAGCTGAGACAGATGCTGACATCGGAGGCGCTGAATCCAGTGCTTTTCCAGATTTTGCAACGATATTGGANAGNTCTTTCAAAGCTGANATCTGCTCGGTNACAACGCGGCGCATGGCATTNGCATTTTCGCGGGTTTCTTCAGGCAATTCCATAACGCCCCGGCGCATTTGCTCTCTGGTTGCTTCCAGNTCGCTNTGAACACCTTTNGCAGCTTCNCGCATCTCNTNAGTNGCTGAGGCAAANCGCTTGGTGGAAACATCAATTGCAGCAGAGATTTCCGCAGCAACATTGCTACTGATATCGCGTGTTTTTGCATGGCTGCCATCAATCATTTTGGCAACGATCTCTCCAAATGAAGCCATGCTGCGCTCGATCTCGTCGGAACGGCGAACAAGGCCNGTGGCCANTTCGTCAAGCGTGCTTTGGCGGCCTTCAAGCGTGGATTCAAGATTNTTTTGCGCTGAATCGATAACGCGGGTTGCCTCTTGTAATGAGCGGCCCTGACTTTCAAGCCGGCCGGCAATCTCAGCCATGTCGTTGACAATACTTGCGGCNGTTGAACTCAATACNGTGGTGGTTCCNGCAGCNATTTCTCTGGTTTTTTCAAGCTCGGAACGTGCCTGTGTGACCGTGAAGGAGAGGTGACCGGACTGTTTGGANAGATCCTGATTGATTTGATCTACGCTTTCGCCGACGTTGGAAATCAATTCTTTNAGTTCATTTGTGGTGATAGACAGGCGNTCGAGAACTTCGGTTGAATCTACTTTAAGGCGCGCATTTGCCTGTTTCAGACTATCGGTTGCCCGCTCGCTGGATTCAGAAAGGCTGTGAGCTGCAAGGGCAATTTCGGTATTGGCAGTTTCGTTGGCCAATCGAATGCGGCTGGTCATTTCCTCGGTTGAAGCGTTAATTTGCTCTACCATTTCGCCAGTTGCTGCCTGAACNCTCTGGGTAGTAACNCGAAGTTTGCTGGCCGTCGCTTCGCCTGCNGCTTGAATTCCTTCGCTGGCNACCTGNTTTTGTGCCTCGATCAAATCTGCAACCTGTTGAGTGGATGCACCGATGCGATTGACCATGATTGAAACGGCTTGTTCACTGGTTGCCGCAATCTGAATGGTGGCATTTTCAATGTCAGCGCTGGCCTGCCTATTAGCGTCCTTAATGCGTTCGCTTGCCTGAATTGCGGAAGCATCAATGCTTTCCGTCAGATTGTCAGCAGAAATTTTAACGTCCTGTCCAGCTGCTCTTAGTTTGCTTGCGGCAACGTTACCGGCTGCTGCGATNCCATCGACGATCGGTTTGGCATCATTTTGGATGATCGCGCTCAATTCAAGTGTATGGCTGGAAAGAGAATTGTTCAATTCCTGAACTTTGGCTTCAAGGCCTGTCTGGGTTTCCATTAGACTTTTGCCGAGAGAATCGTTGATGGAATTTACGCGTTCGGAAAGAATGTCTGAAATCTGACCGGCTTTTGCGTCCAGGCTTGCGACCGTTGCTGCTGTTTTTTCTTCGAACACATTNACAACGGATTGTTGTCCTTTTTCCAGAATATTAGTCACCACGGCGCTGTTTTCAACCAGGGTTGCAGCCATTTTGACTTGCCCGATTTCCAGGTTTTGCTGCAAGGTTGCCGAATGGCTTTTCATAATCTCGTCAATTTGAGTCTGTGTGGCAGTCAAATTGCCATTAAGCTCTCTGGCCCGTTCCTCGAGGGTTACGGCTAGGTTTGTCTGGCCTTTGGACAACTCATCACGAATGGCATCCGTTCGCAAAGCAAGCACTTCGGTCAAATCTTCTTTGGTGGCTTGCATGCTATTTTTAATGCTATCGCCGTGCTCGATCAAAGTTTCCGTTACCCGATTTTGCCCATCAAGCAAATCGGCGCGCAGGATTAGGGTTTTTTCGTCAAACGTTTTAACAAATTGTTCCCGTGATTTTTCAATGTCGCCACTGATGGTTTCTGCACTGTCACTTAGCGCCGACACCAGTTTGGCCTGACCATCGTCGAGACCTTTCAGGATGATTTCAGATTTAATGCCGAAAGCTTCGCTCATCGCACCAGATTGTTTATCAATGGTGGNGGTGAATGANGCATTCTGGTCTNTGAGATTAGTGGANATTTCGATGGCTTTTTCGGCCATGTCTTTGGTGCTGGCCTCAAGCATTTGNCCAATTGCGGTATTGGTGACCTCGAGTGTTTTTTCAAGCCTGTCNGAATGGNTGGATAGNGTTTCTTCCAATTNGCCNGTTCGCGTGACGAGACGNTGCTCGATGCTGAGGGTANTCGTTTCGAGGGTGTCGGCGCGTTCTTTCAGCTTGTCAACGGTATCGTCAACCTGGGTTGTCAGGGTTTTGCCGAANCCGGAGAGGCATTCGCTGATGGTTTTGCCGATGTTTTCGGTTCGATCGGTCAGCACCTTGTCGAGTGCCTCTGTACGGATAGAAAGATCGGTGACCAGTTTCATGCCGCGTTCGGTCAGGCTGTTGTCGATATGGAGAAGGCGCTCATCGAGAGACCCTTGCAGATTGAGGCCTGCCTCGGTGATCTTCGANTGGAATTCGTTGGCACGGCTTATCAAAGCATCNTTCAATTGTTGGGTAATTTCAGAGCTTTGTTCTTTGATGCTTGCTGTTCGAGTGTCAATCAGCGTTGCAAATGCATTGCCGGATGTGCTGATCTGGTTGGTCAAAGATGCNGTGTGATCGGTAAATACAGCCGATAAATCTTCTTTTCCTGCAGCCAGATGCAATTTCAGCTCTTCGCCCGAACTTGAAAGAAGGGATACAAGGCTCTCACCGGCGGCTGTCAGGCTATCGGATACAGCGTCGCGCCGTGCGTCGATGCTTTCCTGCATTTTTCTGGTAGCGCCTGCGACCGTTTTTTCGATATGGGTTGATGCATCGACCAGTTCTTTTGCGAAGTTCTTATGGCTTCCGCCAATGGAATTTTTCAAACGCTCAGCATGACCAATGATTGCTTCACGCTCGCCGCTCATTTCTTGAATGAGGCTNCGCAGCTTGATTTCGGAATCGCCGTAGGAGCGTTCCAGATTGACCACTTCGTTTTGTACAAGGACCTCAAGTTCACCGGCGCGTGCCAAAGCGCGTTCAAGACCTGTGCCAATGGCGGCAACTTCGCGGCGGATAGCCTTGCCAACGGTGGTGATGGAATCTTGAGCTACCCGTTCAGGCTGTAACAGTCGAATGGCTGCTTCGGTCATCGAATGGGCGGCAAANCGCATTTCCTGAGCGCGACGGATCATGATGGCAAAAGACCAAACAAGCAAAATNGGAATGACGGCNACACCNGTCATGAAGAATATGTTTGGAATTGTCAGCATATCGCTAACAGAGGCGAGATTTGAAAGGGTCGAACCAAAATTTGTGTAGGCGTAGTANCCACATGCGGCNAGCCAGGTAGCGGAGAACAGTGCGGTAATCCAGAACGCCTGAGGCGAAGGTTTGCGTTGAAGCGCGTAAACCAGNTCGGCAATGCTGCCCTCACGGTCGTCATTAGCTGGCTGCGGCACTTCCATGGTCATGTCATTGGAAAGNCCTGCNGATTCTTCATTTTTGTANTTATCCAGATCGCCTGAGCCTTGGTCATCAGACTGTGCTGAAGATGAGGCGTATGCATATCTGCTNGCGCTTGANGCATAATCGGGGCGTGCGGAAGTCGGGCCGANTTCTTGGGCTAATTCATCTTCAAAGGTATCTTCACGNAGGTCATTGGCGGCGTCAGCCAATTTTCTTTCAAGTTCCAGAAAATCGTCGGTATTCTCCAACAGCTCATCATCATCAAACTCGCTGTCGGAATAATCGCCGACGGAATATTCACTGGCTGAAGCTTCTAAATCGCCATCATCAGGGTCAGAATCGTCGGGCGAAATGTCGAGATCTTCAATATTGAGATCTTCCATTTCGAGCGAAAGGGCTTCTTCTACCGCTAAAAGAGCCGCTTCGTTTGTCTCGTCAATCTTTGGTTTCGACGCCATACTCATAAACCCTGTATCAAATTGAGCAATATACCCATGCAGAGCAACAAATATCCTGTGCATTGGGACGAAATTTCCAAGACTGGAAATAACATACGTAGAGCCAGCCCGAGCAAAAAGCTCAGATCAACCGTTCATTGTCCTCAAAATCTGCACATTCAAACAANGCCNTTTAATCAGGAATTGCTCAAAGGTACTTGCCGCATCACCTATGTAATGGCACATACGGCGCTTTTGAACAAGATTTTGATATGGCTACGCACCAAAAAATGAAGACAAGGTTAACGCCGTTAAGGATATTTCAACGAGCCTCGTAAACCATGTCACTTAAGGATTGGGCTATATGAGGTGTGGGCTTGGATGCTGGCAGATGGGGTGATGTTGAGAATGTTGGTTTGAAACCAAATTCAGCAAAAAGTAACCCTGTGGAGAACATTCATGAAATTGGGCCTTGTAGGTGCCGTAACTTAACCTGATGTTTTTGTTTCAGCGTTAAAATTGCCGGATATTAAGAGCTAAAGGAACGCGATTATGGGTATGGCCCTAAAACAAGATGTTGCCATGGCTTGCAAGGCTGCAGGGATGGATAAACCAGTGGATTTGGTGCATTTGGCACGTCAAACCATGGGAGACCGGGATTTGGAAAATGAGGTTTTGGGCCTTTTTCTATCCCATTGTGATGGATATCTGGACGAGTTTAAAAATGCCCCGGATGAACATTGCCGAATNGANGCAGCCCACCGCATTAAAGGGTCTGCACGCAGCCTTGGTGCNTGGGAATTGGCAGAACTTGCCGAATTGGCTGAAGCNCCTAACTATTCCGATTTCAAATCGCTTGAAACAGCTGCGTACCGCGTTTCTGCCTATATCCGCGACCTAACCGCCTAAAACAAGCATTCTGAACGACTTCAACTGAATTGTTCGTTTACAAGAGTTGTCTTGGTGTGCCAAGACAGCCTTGTTTTAAGTTACGTTCAGGATTGAATTTCGTATGCCAAAAATTACATTTATCACCCATGATGACGTTTCTCACGAAGTCGAAGCGCCGTCCGGTACTACTATCATGGAAACAGCCATCAAAAACTCCATCCCCGGTATTGAAGCCGAGTGTGGTGGTGCATGTGCTTGTGCTACTTGCCATGTTTATGTGGATGATAGCTGGAAAGCAAAAACCGGCGATCCAGAAGTTATGGAAGAAGACATGCTTGATTTTGCATGGGAAGTTCAACCAAACTCGCGGTTGAGCTGTCAAATTAAGATGAGTGATGACCTGGATGGGTTGATCATTCGGGTGCCTGAACGCCAGGCATGACCCTTCGGCTCAAGCCTTNGTAATTAAGGCTTGAGTTCNGCNANCCGGGTTTTNTCGCCGGTTAGAGANTTGATACGTTTCTTTTCGTTGGCATCAAATCTTAGTTGTTCCTGCTCGTGTTTTTCCAACATCTTTGCAGCAAGGCTGCGGGCATTGGATTTTAGGGTNTCGCAGTCTTTNGCNGGCATCATNGCGGCGAGGGATTTTTCAATTTCCAGCGCATGATGATCGGCAATTGCCACATGCACGGCTTCGTGCAGGCGAGCGTATTCTTCGAGGTTTCTCCAGGCCCGTCGCAGGCTCTTCTTCAATTGGCGTTGATTAGCAAGACGCGGCAAAGTCACACGGGCCTGCACATTTACCCGGGTTTTGGTGAGGATACATTTGTCACCCTTTTGAGAGAANCGAATATCCGGCACCATTTTGATTTTGGTTGCAGCAAGCGCTTTNCCGACCCCTTCTACGGTNGGGCCATGGAGCAAGATTTGTTGATCTAACTCGCTGAAACTATTGCCTTTAATNTCNTAATAGCCAACGCTTAANCGGGTTCTTTCACCAACTGCTGTGCAGCCTACAAGCGAAGATAATAGCGCGATCNTTNNTAAAGTTTTTAACGCTATCATTCTATCCCTCGCGGTTTCTTGCTGTTTCCAGCCAGCGAAATTCTATTCCCTCTTCAGGTGAATAGGGGATAAGCTGCGCCAAGCCTAGCGAAATTGCAGCCATTGCCGCACCAGCCAAG
>JAESSK010000107.1 GCA_016764155.1 Rhizobiaceae bacterium | reverse complement strand
AGCGCGTGGTTTCACCACCCAACCTTGGGTAAGCAGTTGGTTTTGCAACTCTGCCGCTGCCACATGGTAACGGTTGAAATAATCCAGATTGTCACCGGTTTGCATCTTCGGCGCGACGATCGACGCCAAGCAAGCCCCGTCCCTCGCCGCCGGTGGGCATGGCCCATTGCATGATGACAGCCGCGAGATCGGCAAACGGATGGCCGATAGTGGAAAGTTCCCAATCCAGAATAGCCACACATTCGGGACCGTCATTGGAAAACAGCATATTGTCGATCCGGTAGTCCCCATGCACCAGCGTGCGTTGACCATCATCGGCAGGAATATTGTTATCAAGCCATGCTATCAACTCTTCCATCGCTGAGATATTTTCAGTCTCGGAAGAACGATATTGTTTGGTCCAGCGATCTATCTGACGACGGTAGTAGTTCCCCTGCGGCCCGTAGTCTGACAGGCCTGTCTTTTCGATATCCACATCGTGGATAGCAGCAAGAACACGGTTCATCTCGTTAATGATGGCCTTGCGGTTTTCCTTTGGCACTTCCGGCAATCTGGGATCATCAAAACTGCGCCCGTCGATCTCATCCATAATATAGAAGCTTGAACCGATAATGCCGTCATCTTCACAAAGCACATGCATTTTCGATACAGGAACCGCTGTTCCAGCCTAGGCTTTTTGCACCCGAAATTCCCGGTCAACCGCATGGGCAGATTTAAGCAATGTGCCCAGCGGTTTGCGACGCAAAACATAGCCATGATCTGGCGTTCTCAAGCGGAAGGTCGGGTTGGATTGTCCATTGGGATATTTATCGACTTCGACAGGACCTTTGAAACCATCCATATTCTCAGACAGCCATTTGGTCACGGCACCGATATCGAATTGCCCTGCTATTTCTGTTGCCACAACTTTTCCCTCCTCAGCTATAGGTCAGAAGCTCGTCTTGAGTTTCAGCATTGATATGCGGAGTTTCATTGTACCCGTGAAAATAGAACGAACGATCAGAATATATGAAGCGGTTAACCGCGCAATTCTTCATTTGAAGTTGCAGTCTTATTTGTTCACCCTGCGGCGTCGAGAGGGTGCCAGCTATCATCTGACTAATGGCGCCGCCTGAACTAACAGCCAACACTTGTTCAACACCGGAACGAGCAAGAGAGCTTCGCGCTTCCATCACCCGATCGGCAAATTCCTGCCAGCTTTCCGGCGGCTCATCCACATCACCGCGCTCCCACGCCAGCACCGTGTCGCGAAGTACCCGAAAATGACTGCGACGATCCGTATGCATGCCTTCGACCGGCGGCGTATGCCGATGGGCTGCATCGAGAAGCCCTTTGAAATCAAATTCATTCAGACCGGGATGAATTTCATGTTCTTGCGGTGGCAAGCCCATGCCTTTGACAATCCCTTCAAAGGTCTCGCGGTGACGACGCTGCGCACCAATAATAAAGAGGTCTGGTTTAACGCCCTGCGCTGCCAAAGCACGTCCCAGAGCTTCCGACTGGATGTGCCCCTTATCAGAAAGCACATCATAATCATCAGCACCAAAGGAGGCTTGTGCGTGACGCACAACATAGAGTTCAGGCATATAAAAAACTTTCAGAGATAAAAAACAAATCGGCGCGGAGAAATATCCCGCGCCGACCATTCAAATCATATTAAAGGACTTCAAACAATCCTGCAGCGCCCATTCCGCCGCCCACGCACATGGTAGAGACAACATATTTGGCACCGCGACGTTTCCCCTCGATAAGAGCATGTCCGACCATACGCGCACCGGACATTCCGTAAGGGTGGCCAATCGAGATTGCCCCACCATTAACGTTTAGGAGTTCCTCAGGAATTCCCAGCTTGTCACGGCAATAAATCACCTGAACTGCGAAAGCTTCGTTCAATTCCCAAAGGCCGATATCGTCCATCTTAAGACCATGCTTTTCCAACAATTTAGGAACAGCAAAAACCGGGCCAATGCCCATTTCGTCAGGCTCACAACCAGCAGCAATCACGCCCACATAACGACCGAGCGGTTGCAAGTTACGCCGTTCAGCTTCTTTGGCTTCCATCAAAACCGAAGCGGAAGCTCCATCTGAAAGCTGGGAGGCGTTACCTGCTGTGATGAAAGTACCTTGAGCAATTTGCTGCCCCCCCTGATGTACCAGTTTGAGCGATTGCAAGCCTTCCAGATTGGTCGACGGGCGATTGCCTTCATCTTTAGACAAAGTGATCTCGTGGTCGGAAACTTCCTTGGTTTCTCTATCCATCACCTTCATAGAAGTGGTAATTGGCACGATCTCATCATCAAATTTACCGGCATCCTGAGCAGCCGCTGTGCGTTGCTGGGACTGCAATGCATATTCATCCTGCGCCTCACGAGAGATGCCATATCGCTGAGCGACAATTTCTGCGGTTTCAAGCATCGACATATAGATTGCCGGTTTGTTGTCCTTGATCCAAGGATCAACGGCGCGGAACATATTCATCTTGTCATTTTGAACAAGTGAAACGCTCTCAACGCCGCCGCCAATAACCACATCCTGACCATCAACGATGATCTGTTTTGCGGCAGTAGCAATTGCCATCATGCCGGAAGCACATTGTCTGTCGAGCGACATGCCNCCAACGCTNACNGGNAGNCCNGCACGAATGGCNGCCTGACGNGCGATATTGGAACCNGTCGANCCNTGNTGCAANGCNGCACCGATNATGCAGTCTTCGATTTCAGCGCCTTCAAGCCCGGCTCTGGACACAGCATTTGATACAGCATGGCCGATCAATTCCTGTGCCGGTGTGTCGTTAAAGGCTCCCCGATAGGCTTTACCGATTGGGGTACGGGCGGTGGATACAATCACTGCTTCGCGCATATTCATTCTCCTTTGGGATTACAATTCAAGTTAAAAAAGTTTTTCAAGCGATGGTTTCGCCGCCATCTGCCACGATGGTCTGACCGGTAATGAAGGATGACGCATCGCAAGCTAGAAACAACACAGTTCCGGCGATATCATCCGGTTGACCGATACGCCGCAACGGCGTGTGGTTTTCGGCAATCTCCAAGCGTTTTGGATCTTCCCAAAGTGCTTTAGCAAAATCTGTTTTCACAAGCCCCGGCGCAAGCGCATTGACGCGAATGGCTTTGGGGCCCCACTCAACGGCGAGATTTCTGGCAAGCGCTGCCTCAGCCGCTTTGGAAATGCCGTAGGCACCAATCACACTATTGCCGCGCAGGCCTGCAATCGATGAAAGCAGAATAACTGAGCCACCCCCGTTTTCAGCCATACCCGGCAAAACCATATTGCACAGATTGAAGGTGGAGCGAACATTAGTGCCCATAATCTTATCGAATAACTCATCGCTCAGATCGCCAAGCGGACCGTAAGCCGGGTTAATCGCAGCATTGCAAACCAGCACATCAATCTTGCCCCATTTTTCCTTCGTCTTATCCACCAGCGCCTGAAGCTGATCTTTTTTTCCGATGTGGCAAGGAATAGAAATGGCTTCACCGCCAGCTGCAAGAATAGCTTCAACCACGGGAGCGCATGCTTCCTCAGACCGAGATGAAACAACAACTTTAGCCCCAGCCTTGGCAAACATTTCTGCGATTGCACGACCAATGCCACGCGACGAGCCGGTGATGACGGCAACTTTATCTTTCAAATCAAACATGGGATTCCTCTTTGTTCCTCAATGAAATTATTACGTGGTTTAAGAGTCGAGTCAACGATGCGGAACCAATTTTCATTGTGCGGAATATAAACTTTTTGCCACACCATTTGATGAGCAGTTAATGTCTGTATATCCACCTAGCAGAAAATAATTTCGCATATTGACCGAATTTTTTCTTTATGCTCTCCTTAACTTAGGGAGGATTTTATATTGAGGTTTAAAAACAAAACCGCAATCGTTAGCGGTGCGTCCAGTGGAATTGGCCGGGCAACTGCAATGCGATTAGCCGAAGAAGGGGCATCCGTTGTCCTAGTGGATATCAATGCGGAGGCGTTGACGGACGCTATGCCTGATAGCGGCGACCATCTAACTATTGTTTGCGATGTTTCCGATGAACAGGCCGTAGAATCTTGCGTTGCGCAAGTGATGGAGAAATACGGCCGCATCGATATCCTGTGTAATAATGCGGGCATCGTTTGCACCCACATGCCGATCACCGAAATCGATAGTAATGACTGGCAACGGGTACTCGGAGTGAACCTCTTTGGCGTCGGCCATTTCATCAAGCACGTAGGCCGCGTGATGATGGCGCAGGAAAGCGGCTCTATCGTCAACACTGCTTCGGTCGCCGGTATTCGTTCCGGCGCAGGCGGCAATATCTATTCCGCATCAAAGGCTGGCGTTATCAATCTTACCCAGACAACGGCTTGCGATCTTGGCGAATATGGTATCCGCGTCAATGCTGTTTGCCCGGGCCTGGTTGAAACCGGAATGACAAAACCTATTTTTGACTACGCGCGTGACAAGGGCAAAGAAAGTAAATTGGGCTCACGATGCGAACTCCGGCGCTACGGTAGACCGGAAGAGGTCGCCGCAGCGATCTGCTTCCTTGCCAGCAACGATGCCAGCTATATCACCGGTCAGGCCTTACCCGTCGATGGCGGTAACACGGCCTCTTTGAACCTGCCCGGCATGAAGGTGTAGCCTTATGACCAATCTCCATAAATCCGTTTGGCCCGAAGGCATTCCCCATCATCTCGATCTGCCAGAACAATCCCTTGCGCAGAATTTGGTAGATACCGCAGCAGGCAAACCGGACCAAATCGCGACGATTTTTCATGGAGCTTCACTAACTTACAAAGAGTTAAATGACCACGTAGAAAAGCTGGCTGGCTATCTTCAAAACCGCGCAGGCCTTAAGAAGGGCGACCGGGTGCTGCTATATATGCAGAACAGCCCGCAATACATGATTGGATATTACGCAATCCTGCGCGCGGATGCCGTTGTTATTCCGGTGAACCCAATGAACCGGCAGGATGAACTGGAATATCTGGCTGAAGATACAGGCGCAAAAATTGCGCTTGCGGGACTTGAGCTTCTTTCATT
>JAESSK010000106.1 GCA_016764155.1 Rhizobiaceae bacterium | reverse complement strand
GCCGGTCTTTGGATTGACAGAGACCCGCACGGTTTTAGGGAGATTAAGCGGTGAGAAATGCGCGCCGTCCAGCAAAGTATCCAGATAGCGTCGCTCTGACATGGTTTTCTGCAGCGCCGCAGGAAACGCCTTTTTCTTTAAAATATATTCGACCATCTCCTCGCGGATACGCGCGTCATCTGGCAGCGCTGCCAAACGCTTTTCAGCACCACGCCGGTCATTTTCCAGTTCAAGAACATTTTGAAATACCGGAAATCCGCTTTCCGAGCGNGAAATCCGAAAATGGTCGGTGAAGNAAATTCGATTTTCCCAGCTTTCCAGCGANTCATCCATNCGCTTGAGATAGCCAGCCACAACAGAACCAATCACGTCATGCTTATAAAGCGGTGAATCATCTTCGCGCAGATACATATCCAGCCCGGCGAGAGCCTTCACCAAAGCATCAAAATATTGCGTAACCGCCGCGTTTTTTTCTACCATTCAGGCACCCTGCGCGCCACTTTACGTCCGCACATAATTGCCNGAATCGTGCTTCTTCATCACATCATCAAAGCGCCGCGCAAACGCATCATCNGCCAATTTNTTGCGCCGTTGAATATCTTTGGTGGAGACCATATTCTTCTCGTGCATTTCCAGCAAATCACCAATGTGNGACTGCGCNGCNGCACCAATGCCAGCCATGGTTGNTTCAGCNGCTTTATCAACCTGATTACCCAACGTATTGATTTTGTGNGCNACATCTTGTTGTGCNGCTGTTTTCAAACTNTCTTCCAGCGCNTTATAGAGAACGACCCGCTGNTCNGTATCAATGGTCAATTTGTTGATCAATGTTTGTTGCGCCGCAAGCTGGTTNTTGAGACTGTCAACAAANGTCTGGAACATNGAAGTGTANCGCTCCAGNGTCTGGCTCTCTGCCAGCAATTCCTGCTCTTTCGCCTGCTGCTGATTATATTCAGTCGCCAATTCGGAGCGATTGGATTCCAGATCGGTTCGGGTCTTTTTATCAGTCGACGCCGATATCTGGTTTTCTACATCCATCAACATCGGATTTAATTCTTCAATGCGCGCCTGAACGGTTTCTAGCTCNTTCATNGTATTTTTATTGCGCTCAATNACCTCGCGCAANCTGCCTTCGGANGCGGCATAGCGCGTATCCAGCGTATCTTTTTGTGCCTTCAAAATGCCAACAATGCTATCGGATTTCGACAGCAATTCCTGTAAATTCCCTGCCAGAGACATATTGCGCACCCGGTCGGAGCGCATACGTTGCATTTTTTGTTTGGAGAAAAATCCGATGAGTTTTTCCCAGCCTGAATAGTTTTTCATGCTTTCAAATTCAGCACCGAAAACATTGGTAGCATCTTCAAGCCCGATGATCAGATCGGCAATATTGCCTTCCATCACCGTTTGCTGTTTTAAAACATCCTGGATACGGGCATTNTCGATATCNAAATCCGTGTCCCCAATCGTGTCCGATTTCGCGAACTCATCCAGTACCTTGCCGCTTTGTTCCAGCTTGGTACGCATATCTTCGACGGTAGCGCGGGTTTTTTCAATTTCTGAATCTAAATTCTGCAATGTAGCCACGAATAAAATCTCCCGTTTCACCCCAAATTNNNCAATCAATCCTNGTTAACATAGGTGCTCCCAGCCGGTTTTTGAAGCGCCAAACCTCACTTTTACTGATTGTCTGCTATTCAGCTAAGAATTCCCCAAGTCTCTTTTGCTCCAATGTTTGCGGCAAAGCGATACGTAGGATTCATTGCCGCCAACAAATATCTGCTCCCCTTCTTCCAAAGGTTTCCCCTCCCCATCAAGACGCACCACCATGGTCGCCTTGCTGCCACACCAGCATATGGTGCGCACTTCGCGAATTTCATCTGCAATCGCCAACAATCCCGCACTGCCCGGAAATGTTTTGCCCTGAAAATCCGTACGCAAACCATAGCACATGATTGGAATACCCAATTCATCAACCACCTTGGCCAATTGCCAGATTTGTTCGCCACTCATCCACTGGGCTTCATCAATGAAAATACAGGCAATTTTTTTACCCTCGATGCGGCCCCGAATGAACTCATAGATATCATCATCATTGGTAAAAATATCGGCGCTCTGGTTCAGGCCGATGCGTGAGGTAATCTCCCCTTGCCTCGTACGGTTTTCAATCGCCGAAATCAGCAATAAAGTTTCCATGCCCCGCTCTTGATAATTATAGGAAGCTTGCAGCAGCAAGGTGGATTTACCAGCGTTCATCGCTGAATAACTGAAATATAATTTGGCCAAAATACTCTCCGTTTCCAGCGCATACTGGAAAGGCCCATTCCCTATGGCAAGNGCTTTTGNATTTCTCCACAGCGTTGTTGATGGAAATGAATGACAAGGCGCAGGATCAGGAAAANCGTTAGAAAAGTTAATGGGGCCGCGAACCCACACGCGACCCCATTAGCCGTCACCGAAGTGACGGTGTCGATAATCCCCCAACAAAGGAATATCGACAAAACTTCCTAAAGCGTAACTGCTCAAATGAAAAGAGCAATCCGCATCCCCCTTTAGGGGCAATTTCGCGATTGGGTGAACGACTTACATTAGAAAAAGGTCGGNAAAACTACCTTGACCTTAAACAACTCGTTCCAGTTGACCACATACATGGTTCCCCAACCAAGTTCACTGAAGTACTAATGAGTGATTCTAGTTAATCAATGGTTAACAGATAATTGCCGGATTATAAATAGTTATCATGACAACTTTTTAAAACCCTTGAAAACCCTAGGGTAAGCCCCGTTAAGTGGCGGCNTGACGTGAGGCTTCCAGCGCCTCATCTCCCATGTATTCACGAATATAGGCGAGCGTTCGGCGTTCATTTTGCGGCCTGCCAAACAAATATCCCTGCCCTGCATGACAACCGATTCGTTTTAGAAGCTCCGCCTGCGGCAGGGTTTCNATGCCCTCTGCCACAACCGTCAATTCGAGGCCTGCACATAATTCTAATACTGCACGCACAATATGTTCAGCAGCCTTATCCTCACAGATTGGCTTGATAAAGGCCCGATCGATTTTCACCTTATCAAGGTTTAATTCGCGCAAACGCCCAAGGCTCGATTGACCAGTACCGAAATCATCCATGGAAATGCGCACACCAGCCTTACTTAAGTCGGCAAGCACCTTGGCNGCGGTTTCCGGGTCACTCATCATCCCAGTTTCCGTTACTTCCAATTCAATGCGCGTCGGGTCCAATCCAATACCTTTAATGATGGAGAGTATTGTTTCCGCCGTGCTTGGGTCTACCAATTGCACACTGGATAAATTGAAGGATAAAAACAGCTCATCGGGCCAAAGCACAGCAGCAGTCGCAGCTTGTCTCAGTAAGCTCTCGGTCAACGGTGCAATCATCCCGCGTTCCTCCGCGAGAGGAATGAAGTCCGCGGGAGAAACAGGCCCCAATTCAAGATCATTCCAGCGCGCCAAAGCTTCAAAACCGAGAAGAGCTCCGTTCTGCAGAGAAATAATTGGCTGAAAATGAGGCAATACCTCCGAATTATCAATGGCCCGGCGCAACGCCTGTTCGAGCTTTGCCTCCCCCATAATTTTCTGCTCAAGCGCTTTTGAATAAACAGTAACACGCCCTCGCCCAGAGCTTTTTGAATGACCAAGTGCTGTGGCAAGGTTATCGTTGACCGTATCAAATTGCTTCCCGACCTGAGGATAAACACCAACGCCGAAAGAACCAGAAAGGCGCACCGAGCGGCCATCAAGGTCATAAGGAGCCTGCAACACCTCAAGCATGACGTTGCCTTTTTCCTCGATTGCATCTTCACTCTTTATATCGGGAAAAATAAACGCNAATTCATCGCCGCCAAAACGCGTCACAAGTCCATGCTCTCCAACAGCGTTGGAAAGACGCAAGGCGCATTGTTTTAAAATGGCATCGCCGCCAGCCCGACCAAACATATCGTTGATCAACTTCATGCCATCAAGATCCAATATCCCGATGGCGAAGCNAACANCTTCAGGATTNCCATATCCNCCATTGGCGTTTGCATTTACCAGATTTTCAAATTTGCTAGCAAGACGTTCCCTATTTCCTAACCCAGTTAAGGAGTCGGTAAATTTGAGCTGGAACGCCTCAACATCATCAACGACACCAACTTGTACGGGAAGTTCGTGTTGATGCCTTGCAGGCTGCTCATTATAAGGCGATGCAGGCTGTTCTTTGTAAGGTTCGACCGGGTAAGGTTTGGGCTGCTGCTCACGATAAGGCATAGCGGGCCGACCATTGTAAGGTTCTGCCGGCGGCGCATTACGTGGTGCATTGTAAGGTGCTGCGGGGGGGGCGTTATAAGAGGCGACAGGATANGGATCAGCGGGCTGTTCGTTGTAGGGTGATTCATAAGGTTCGGCGGCAGGTGGTGCCTGATAATCTCCTTGATAATCTCCCTGGAAATCAGCCNCACGGTTTCTCTTTTGCATCCAGAACAAGCCGATTGCACAAAACGCCATGCTCGCAACCCCAATTAGGGTCATAACCTTAAAGCCGGTTTCAGTGATTTGCCATAAAACATCTGAAAACAACACCAAGCAAGACAGAGCTATAGCCACAAACAAAATGGTAAAAATTGCCAGCCGCTCTACTCTCACAGACTTCACACCTTGAATTNCTCGTTTCTTTGAGTTGCAACGATTCAAACGCGTGCAATTTCTCAAAAAAATATCTACGAAAACCGTAGAACAATGGCCCCTGTAAGCAAACAGTATTTTCCAAACGCCGCGAGACAGACGGGGAAAACCAAANAATGGTGCATATTCAGAGTGATAATTGCCACAATTCACTTGAAAGCTCACCTTTTGGCAGNGCTAAAACATCAGCCTGATTCTCTCNGGNACATAGCTTCTTCCCTCCTGAANNCNGTGATTAACCGATCGTTCCCAANGCAGGAAACCATTCCAAAAGCAGATAGGACATCGTNCTCATTTGGCCGGTNATAAACAGCAGGCCAGTTAGCACCAACATCGCGCCCATCACTTTTTCAACCTTGCCCAAATGTTTGGAAAAACGCCGCATCATCCCCATGAACGGGGCCACAAAAAACGATGCCAGTATGAATGGAATTCCAATTCCCAAGGCATAGACAAACAACATCGACGCCCCGCGCAAAGCAGACTCTTCAGCCCCCGCAGCAAACAATACNGCCGCCAATACCGGNCCAACACAAGGCGTCCAGCCAAAGGCAAAAGCAAGGCCNACCACATAAGCACCAAAGAGACCGGCAGGTTTGCGCTCCACATGCACCCGCGCTTCGCGGTAAAGCAGGNCAATCTTGAANACCCCAAGAAAATGCAGACCAAGAATAATTATGATGCCACCGGCAACCACACTAAGGGTATCAAGATGTTTCACCACAAAGCCGCCGATAAAAGACGCGCTCGCCCCAAGGGCCACAAACACCGTTGCAAATCCAGCAACAAATGCAATGGATGCCGCAACTACTTTTTTATAAGCCGCTGAATTTTCAGCGCTTCTGGAGAGTTCCTCCATCGACATCCCTGCCAAAAAGCAAAGATAAGGCGGCACGATCGGCAACACGCACGGGGATACAAATGAAATTAACCCTGCCAGAAATACGGCGATATATGATACGTCCAACCCCATGAGAAACCCTGATCCTTAAATTGTGATTTCACATATTCGTAAATTACTATATGTTTGGCAAGTCATACGCTCATATTGCCTGTTGATAGTGCACAAGTTAACATATGAGGGCGCAAAACCGGATACTCAGACTATGGTCAAAGCAATCAAAATCTATTTTACCTGGCCTACATTTTTGGCGATGCTGGCATTTGCGATCTTCACTGGCACCCCATCAGGGCAAAGCCGGGCAGCCGAACTCATCATGCTCGAACAGCAATATTGCGCTTGGTGCGAACGCTGGAANAAGGAAATCGGGCCGATTTATCCCAATACNGCAGAAGCTAAAATTGCCCCATTGCGTATGGTTGATATTCATCANCCCTTACCNGANGATTTGAAAGGCCTCGCAAAAGGACGCTTCACGCCGACTTTTGTGCTGGTCCATGAGGGAAAAGAAATTGGGCGCATGCGCGGTTATATCAGCGAAGATTTCTTTTGGGGTCTGCTAGATGAACTGATCAAAAAACTNCCCGCCGAGGCGNGAACNCAAAGTTAANCGCNGGGNTAAAAATTATACGCCGGGTAAGCATCGCGACATATTAGACTTTGCAGCACAAACAAATTGCATTAGCTCTTTAGGGACAATATCAAGTACTCGCAAATTTTATCGAAAATCTGGAGCCCTCAAAATGGCAAAATATCTGGTACAACTGACTCTGACAGCAATGATCGCAATCGCATCCGGTCCGGCATTCGCCGAAGGCGATATTAAAAAGGGCGAAAAAGTTTTCAAAAAATGCCGCGCCTGCCATGAAGTTGGCGAAGGTGCAAAAATCAAATTAGGCCCGGTTCTCAATAATGTTTTCGGCGCAACACCAGGCACCAATGCAGACTATGCNGCCAAATATTCCAAAGCGATGAAGAAAAAAGGCGAAGAAGGCGTAGTCTGGAACGATGAAACCCTGAACGAATTTCTCAAAAAACCAAAGAAATACGTCAAGAAAACCAAAATGGCATTTGCCGGTATCAAAAAAGACAAACAGCGCGCAGATCTGCTTGCCTTCTTAATCCAGTATAGCCCGGATTACACACCAGCTGAATGACCCTGAAGCGCTAGTGCAAGTCTGACTTGCTCAGGTGGCGAAGAGCCACCCGGCCGCTAATNCGCCACCCATACGGAGGTCCATGCGTCATATCGAAGATATGCAACAAGAATGCTTGGATGCGNCCGTGAGAACAAAAAGCCTAGATCGAATCCGTCAAAGGCGGATACGGTCTAGGCGCTTTAAAATTATTCAGCAGCCTGTGTTGCCATGGGCGATGTTTGAACTTGAGGCTTTCTGTTCAACACGCGCATGGCAATAGCAGCACCACCGATGATTGACGCAAATGCAATCAACGAGGTCAGGGATAGAGTGCCAATGCCGCTTACCCCCTGGCCAACCGAACAGCCAAGCGCTGTCACNCCNCCAAAGCCCATCATTAACCCACCAAGACCATAGCGNAGCGGCGCCGCCTCGCTGGTAAAGCCTTGCAGTTTAAATCGACCGCCAATGACNGANCTNACAAACGCCCCAAGCAAAATACCNCCGATCAAGGCAATCGGAAAACGCACCTCGTCTCCGGTATAAATCATCAAAAATTGCAGGCTCTCCGCCAANGGCGAAATCATGCTGAGCGANGTCAGNGNGGTCGGTTCAAAATCATCNGCACCGACAATTCCNGTAGCCATCCAGCCAAGAATAACCAATCCGCCAACGGCNANNCCACTNATGACGCCCCGTGCAGAACCGGNTTTTCGAACCANNAANCCAAGNGCNNCAATCANNGCNACNGCCACNGCAATNGCCCAAANGTGACTGCTNCCCTCAATGAGAACGCCCGCCCCCTCTTCGCTNGCCATCATGTTTTCAAGNTGGATACGCGGATAAGATAAAATTCCGCGCAAGGTNGCATAAGCNGCNATTGCCGCAATGATCATGGTNAGCAGCGANCGGATATTNCCNCTNAACCCAAGCACCAGCATCCGGCTGATACAACCNCCCGCAAGCACCATGCCAATNCCAAATGTAANCCCGCCAACGACTAGAGCGACAGGCCTGATTGGNGCACTCCAATAAAGCGAGNNACTCAAATCAATCACNCCGGAANACTGCAAAAACTGCACGCCAATAACACTGGCCAATATCGCACTCAAATATTGCACCGTGCGTAAATTGCCTGATTGNGTTTTCCCGGAGTTCCATTCGCTAACAGCTGCACGCAGACAAAACTGGCTCGCTTCCGCNATCACCCCAAANGCGATNCCAATCANAAACGCTGCAAATGCCACCAAAATTCTGGTGTCATAACTTTCGCGNAAAATTTCCAGATATGAATTAACCGCATCCATGACAAAACCCTCAAACAATATTCAACTGNTCAAGAATNGGAAATCTTGCATGTAATTGGTTGGGATGAACAATTAATCATTNAAGGCGCNGCGCAACAANTTACCTTANCAGCGCNNNAATGATAGAATTTCATTCCTGTTTATTGCCCTTNAANCCTTTGGCCAACAAATAGAGNTCCACCGAGTCNGCCCGTGAAGCCGGCGGCTTAACGTGGTGAACGGATTTAAAACTATGTTTCANCTGCTTCAACANGTGAGCTTCCGTCCCGCCCTGAAATGTTTTCGATAAAAAATGCCCGCCCGGTTTCAACACCTGCAGAGCAAAATCAAGTGCCACTTCCACCAGATGCATGGTGCGAATATGATCGGTTTTCCGGTGGCCTGTCGTCGGCGCGGCCATATCCGAAAGCACCACATCCGGCTTACCGCCCAAT
>JAESSK010000105.1 GCA_016764155.1 Rhizobiaceae bacterium | reverse complement strand
AATAGCGAGCTTGTTGCTATTCGCGAACATAAGGATGCGAGCGAAGAAGAGCGGCAAGTCAAATTCTGCAATGGCGGCATTATGGCGTTTTCCGGCAAGGGTGCGCTCAGCCTGCTTGAAGGCATTTCCAATGATAACGCCAATCAGGAATATTATTTAACCGATATTGTTGAAGTTGCCCGTTCCAGAAGCCTCAAAGTTGTGGCAATTGAGGCGGATGAGGCCGAAATCATTGGCGTCAATAATCGAGTGGAACTGGCGCAGGTGGAAGCCCTTTGGCAACAGCGCAAGCGTGAAGCACTGATGCTTTCCGGTGTTGCCATGAGTGCGCCGCAAACCGTGTTCTTTTATCATGATACCCAGATTGAAGGCGACGTGACGATTGAACCCAATGTGGTGTTTGGTCCTGAGGTAATTGTCAAAAGCGGCGCGAACATCCGTGCGTTTTCGCATCTTGAGGGGGCAAATGTCGGTAATGACGTGGTGGTTGGTCCTTATGCGCGGCTGCGACCAGGTGCGGAATTGCTTGCCGGTTCGAAGGTTGGTAATTTTTGCGAAATTAAAAAGGCCATCATTGAAGAAGGTGCGAAGGTGAACCATCTTAGCTATGTGGGTGATGCGCGCGTTGGTGCCGGTGCTAATATCGGGGCGGGTACAATCACTTGCAATTATGATGGCATGAACAAGCACTTTACGGATATTGGAAAAAATGCCTTTATCGGCTCGAATTCATCTCTGGTTGCGCCGGTGAAAATTGGCGATGGTGGCTTTGTGGCATCGGGCAGTGTAATTACGGAAGATGTGCCGGATGACGCGATGGGCATTGGCCGTGGCAGACAGACGGTGAAGAAAGACTACGGGACGCAGATCAGAAAACGCAATGCGGCGCTCAAGGTGTCGCGCCGGAAATAGTAAATGGCAATGAGTGTTTTGGGGCAAAATAAAACGACAGATACGCAGAGGCGCGAGCCTATTGTTTCTGGGCAGGCTGAAGGCCAGTGGGGCGCGCCTAATTCCGCTGGCGTTTCTATTGCGTCCAGCCTCAGTTTTCAAAACGTTTGCTACGCCTATCATGAAAAACTTGTTTTGGATGACGTCACGCTGGAGGCGGCTCCCGGTGAGATTTTATGCCTTTTAGGGCCATCAGGTTCAGGAAAAACCACGCTTTTACGCATTGCCGCCGGTCTGGAAGTGCCTGATACCGGCACTGTGAAAATTGATAATCAGCTGGTGGATGGCGAGGGTGTCCATGTGGAGACCGAACAGCGCGGCATTGGTTTGGTGTTTCAGGATTTTGCGCTTTTCCCTCATTTGACCATTCTTGAAAATGTAAAATTTGGTTTAGCCCAGTTGAACCGCAAGGATGCAACGACGCAGGCTAACCGTATGCTGGAACGGGTCGGCATGCTTCAATATGCCGATGTTTATCCGCATCAGATTTCAGGTGGTGAACAGCAACGTGTGGCGCTTGCTCGGGCCTTAGCTCCGCGGCCTCAAATCGTGTTGATGGATGAGCCGTTTTCTGGCCTTGATGCGCGGTTGCGCGATACCATTCGGGCCGAGACCGTGGAATTGCTGCGCGATACCCGCTCAACGGCAATCATCGTTACCCATGATCCAGAAGAAGCGCTGCGTGTGGCTGATCGCATTGCGTTGATGAAGGACGGCAATCTTGTGCAATTTGGCCGTTGCGAAGAACTTTATCATAGTCCGAACAGCCTGTTTTCGGCGCAATTTTTCTCCGAGGTCAACATTTTCCAACAAACGGTGAAAGCCGGAATGGTTGATACGCCTCTGGGAGAACTCAAAGCCAATGGATTTTCTGACGGGGATCTGGTTAATATCTGTGTGCGGCTTTCCGATTTGAAATTGAAACCTGCCAAGGCCGAGGACGAGGGCGCTGCCCAGATACGTTCGCGGCGCTTTATGGGCGTTGTGGAGCTGATCGAACTGGGCATTGACGGGCGGCTCGAGCCCGTGCGGGTGCGCATTCGTGCTGATGGCCTCGATAAGGACGCCCGATACGTGCATCTTTCTGCAAATGCAAATACAATCATGATGTTTTCCGCCTGATGGAGGGCGATATGTCTGAAGAACATTCTTATGGCAGAACCGGATTGGCGCCTTTCGCCTGTCAGGCTAGTGAAAGCCGTGGACGGCTTGTGAGCGAGCCTTCCAGCCCTACCAGAACGCCGTTTCAGCGAGATCGGGACCGGATTGTGCATTCCACCGCCTTTCGTCGGATGAAGCATAAGACGCAAGTGTTTGTCTATCATGAGGGCGATCATTATCGCACCAGACTGACCCACTCGATTGAAGTCTCGCAAATCGCGCGGGCTTTGGCGCGGGCTTTTGCTGTCGATGAGGATTTGGCGGAGGCGCTGGCCTTGTCGCATGACTTTGGCCACACACCGTTTGGTCATACGGGCGAAGATGCGCTGAATGCAGTGATGGCGGATTTTGGCGGCTTTGATCACAATGCTCAATCCCTGCGGATTGTGACTGGCCTTGAGCGGCGCTATGCGGCGTTTGACGGGTTGAATTTGAGCTGGGAGACGCTTGAAGGACTGGTCAAGCACAATGGTCCCGTTACCGAAAATGTGGCCCAATCGATTTTGAAATTTGATAAGAAATTTGATTTGTGGCTGGATAGCCATTCCTCGATTGAAGCGCAATGTGCAGCGATTGCTGATGATATTGCCTATAATGCGCATGATTTGGACGATGGTTTACGCGCTGAATTGTTTTCTCTCGCGGATATCAGCGAATTGCCGCTGGCGAGAGAGACGCTGGTACAGGTGAAGGCTGAATATCCTGATCTGAATGATAGCCGGATCATCCATGAGGTTATTCGTCGTCAAATTACCGCGATGGTGGAAGATGTTATTGGCGAAACCAGCCGTAGGCTGGATCAACTTAAGCCAAAAAGTGCGGATGATGTTCGCCATGCTGGCCGTACCATTGTGGCGTTTAGCGGGCCGATGGCGGAAAAGGAAAAAACCATCAAAGCGTTCCTGTTTGCCAATATGTACCGTGCTCCGGGCGTGGTGGCGGTGCGTGAGAACGCCCATATAATCGTGGTGGATTTGTTTGAGTGCTATTTTTCGGGGCAAGCCGAGATGCCTAAAGAGTGGGGAACCGACTGGCAGCAGGCGGATGACAAGCTCGATGAGGGGAAGCGCGCCCGCATCGTTTGCGATTTTATTGCCGGGATGACCGACCGTTATGCGATTTTGGAACATAAGCGATTATTTGACGTTACACCGGATTTAGGTTAGCGCTCTGTCATAAGTTCCACGGGCTTTTATCCACTCACCCTTTAAATATCAGGCTTTCCATTCCATGTCGGCAATGAACATCTATTCTCAATTCAAGTTAAAGATTATCAAAATTATTGAAGCTATTGATTTTGATGTTGAAAATGA
The DNA here is from genome assembly GCA_016764155.1 of Rhizobiaceae bacterium. Taxonomy (GTDB): domain Bacteria; phylum Pseudomonadota; class Alphaproteobacteria; order Rhizobiales; family Rhizobiaceae. The sequence continues at coordinate 4,530 of JAESSK010000105.1, read as the reverse complement.
AATTGATTGCAGTCGAATTTCGGTCGAACCTCCGCGCGATTCAAGCCATGGGGATATGGCGACGAACGCTGCTATGGTGTTGGCGAAACAGGTTGGAAAACCACCGCGCGATGTGGCGGCAATGCTTGTGGATGCAATTAATTCAGAAGCGGATGTGGATTCTGCTGAAATTGCTGGTCCGGGTTTTATCAATTTGCGCCTGTCGCCAACGTTTTGGGCTGACCAACTTGATCAGATTTTGGCTGCGAATGGTGATTATGGCCGGTTGGCCATCGGTGCTGGCAAAAAGGTCAATGTGGAATATGTTTCGGCCAATCCTACCGGCCCGATGCATGTGGGCCATTGCCGCGGTGCGGTATTTGGCGATGCGCTGGCCAATTTGCTGACATTTGCCGGATATGATGTGATCAAGGAATATTACATCAATGATGCGGGGTCGCAGATTGATGTTTTGGCGAATTCGGTATTTTTGCGTTACCGCGAAGCCTTGGGCGAAGATATTGGTAAAATTCCTGCCGGGCTTTATCCCGGTGATTATCTGGTGCCGCTTGGGAAATCTCTGGCGCAAACTCATGGTGATGCTTTGCTCTCTATGGACGAAGATAAGCGCATGGCGCTGCTGCGCGATGCCTCGATTGATGCGATGATGGCGCTTATCCGCGAAGATCTGGCGGCATTGAATGTGCATCAGGATGTTTTCTTTTCTGAACGCACTCTTCACGCGCAACAAGATAACACTTCGAAAATCGCCCAAATGCTAGATGTTATGCGGGAAAAGGGTTTTGTCTACGAAGGCAGCCTGCCACCGCCAAAAGGTGAATTGCCTGAGGATTGGGAAGACCGGGAGCAGACATTGTTTCGCTCCACCGACGTTGGTGACGATATCGATCGTCCATTGGTGAAATCCGATGGGACATATACCTATTTTGCTGCTGATGTGGCTTATTTCAAAGACAAATTTGACCGTGGTTTTGACCGGACTGTATTCGTCCTCGGTGCTGATCACGGGGGCTATGTGAAGCGGCTGAAAGCCGTAGCCAAAGCTGTTTCCGGCGGTAAAACAGAACTTGATGTGTTGCTTTGCCAATTGGTAAAACTATTGCGCGATGGCAAACCTGTCACCATGTCGAAACGTTCCGGCGAATTTATTACTCTCCGTGAAGTGGTGGAAGAAGTTGGTCGTGATGCGGTGCGGTTCATGATGCTTTATCGCAAGCCTGAAGCGCCGCTCGATTTTGATTTTGCCAAGGTCACTGAACAGTCTCGGGATAACCCGGTGTTTTATGTGCAATACGCTTATGCGCGGACTTGTTCTGTGTTTCGTCAAGTGGCGAGTGAATTGCCTGATCTGGATGTGAGTGATGCGGCGCTGAAAACTGCCGACCTTTCACTGCTCACCGATGAGAGCGAAATCGGCTTGATCAAAAAAATGACAGAATTTCCCCGTATGATCGAGCAAGCAGCGCGTTCTGACGAGCCGCATCGGGTAGCATTTTATCTCTATGAGCTGGCTTCTGAGCTTCATGCTCACTGGAATAAGGGTAAAGAAACGCCGGAATTACGCTTTATCAACAATAAAAATGTCGATATCACGCTGGCAAGGCTGGCAATGTTGCGCGCAGTAGCCTCTATTCTATTATCAGGACTATCGATTGTCGGTGCTGATGCTCCGCAAGAGATGCGGTAACTTTTGACTAATTGAGATGGTTCAATTTCTGAGTTATCATTGTTCAGCCATTTTTGGAATGCATTGGTGGATTGTGTGATTCTGCCGGTGGTTGCGGTGCTGACACAATTCGGGGTGAAAATAGGTTAAGTCTAATGAGCGAACGTAAAGACCAAAATCAACAAGTAGATTCTGGTAGTCACGATTCTGGCAATCGCAGTGATCCGCTGGCAGAGCTTGCCCGGATTGTCGCCGGTGAGAACCCGATAGAAGTGACCGCGCCGCGGCTTATGGCTGATACCAACCGACCTATCGCAGGCATGGAAGCCGAAACTCAAGTTGATTTTAGTATTGATCCGGTGCCGGGCATATTGCCTGAAAGTGCGCCTTCTTCTGCACCTATTGCTGTATCGGGCCAAGTTCCGNTTGNGGCATCTNGTCAAAATTCTAATCTGGCACCGCAGGTTCGAGTTGACGAAATTCCTGGTGGTGATGACTTCAATCTGGAAGCTTCGCTGGAAAATCAGTTGATGCAGGAATTTGAAATCCCCGGAATAGTGGACGCNCCGCCAAGCGGGCCAGCAGCCAATTTAACGGAAGCCGGTATTCAGGGTTTGCAGGAAGTGGAAACTCTGGCTGAAGAATTTGTCAGCGAAACCGCGATTGGTAAAACAGCGAGCAATCANACAACGATNAGTGANACTGTNGACNTTGAANCCGTGGCNGCACCTGCGCCCTATGATAAATATGNTGNCTCTCAGGANTTTNCCNNCGAGGCGGTGCCATCGCATCTTCTTCCAGCAGATAGTCCTGATGCATTNGCTGAGGCNCCGTCCATAGAGCCTATTGGTGATGTTATTGCTCCTGCAGCAGGTTCTTATGTTGCTGGTGAAATTTCCGCTGATCTGGGCGATGATTTTGACGCAAAATTTGACGAAATTGCCCAACAGGCNGCAGCAGTGGACGATCTGCATTTTACGGCAGAAAGTAGCGATGGTGANTTGAACCTCGAAGCTGANTTTGAATCAGCTTTTGCAAGCGAACTTGATCAAAACGATATCCTGCCCGAGGCTACAACAGCCTATGTTGCTCCTCCAATTGGTGAATATGGAACGCCCTATCCAGACAGTGGTGATGTAGACGCACCAGCAGGGCCCGAGCATTTAAGCGACCCGTCGATGTTTGATGATACGGCGGCGTCCGGTAGAATTGATGATGCAGCGATGGANAAACCNCGCCGCAGTGGTTTCAAGATGGCTGCNCTTGCTTTGGGTATTGCTCTGCTCATTGGNTTTGCTGCCGTTGGATATGGATTTTTCTCAAGGGATGGGGGCGATGGAGCGCCTATCGTTGTGATGGCTGATCCCGGCGAAATNAAAATTAAGCCTAAAGANCGGGGCGGCGTTGTCATTGCNAATCAGGATAAGGCCTCTTANGCGGAAATTTCTGGNAAAACAGAAGANCGCATTCAAGATCGCCTGTTTTCTGGANCNGAGACTGCGAATGANCCTCCNAAAGTAAGCGCGCTTGAGCCNAAATTTGAAGAACGTTTGGCGCCGGGGTTCGGTGAACAGGCTGAAAAGTTAGTTGCGATTGCGCCCAGAAAAGTAAGAACCTTCACGGTCAGGCCTGATGGAACGATTATTACGCCTGANCCTGCGCCATTGGCGACAGGAATTTCGCTNAGTGANCCACAAACCCGTTCACTCGGTGTTTTNCAATCTTTGGACATTCAATCGGGTGCACCGGTTGTGGATGTTGCAGCCAATGATCCGGTCATTGTTGCGCCAAGGCGGGTGGAAACGGTGAGAGTTGAACCGCCAATTGCTTTCGAGGCTGCTCCTCCGATCGTGGCGGAACCGCAGGAAATTGCTGTTGTTGAAAAACCGGAGCCGCCTATTGAAATCATTGATATTGCGCCAGGTCCTATTGATGGTGCGGCTGTAGCCAGTGGCAATATTGCTGTCCCACAACAAAGTCCGTTGCTAAAACCTGTTAGGGTCACACCTCAGGCATCAACCAGATCGATTGCTGAAGCGACAATATCCAATTCAAATAACGCTACGGTTCAACTTGCCAATGCTCCGGCAGCTGCTGTTTCTATTCAACCAAGTGCCAGCAACAGCGCGTGGGCGATACAAATTTCATCCCAACGCAGTCGTGCGGCGGCGGACGCATCTTATCAAAATTTGCTTCGGCGTTTCCCGAGCCTGCTCAATGGCAGGTCGTTTGATATTCTTGAGGCTCAGGTCTCCGGCAAGGGCACATTTTTTCGGGTTCGCATTCAAGCAGATTCCAAGCAGGGTGCCTCCAGATTTTGCACTCAGTTTAAATCATCCGGCGGTAGCTGTTTTATAACCCGGTAACACTGGTATTCTTGGTCTATGACAATCAAAGCAATCATTGTCGGTTGTTCCGGTCTTCGTCTGACGGCGGACGAAAAACAATTTTTTCGTGATGAGCAGCCTTGGGGTTTTATCGTATTTGCCAGAAATATTGATAACCCTGATCAGCTTCGCGCACTAACCGATGAAATGCGTGACTGCGTTGGGCGCAAAAACGCTCCCGTTCTTGTGGATCAGGAAGGGGGTCGTGTACGCCGTATGCGTCCGCCCCATTGGCGTGATTATTATTCCGGCGAGAAGCTGGGCGATCTGTACCGCAGAGATGAGGCCACAGGGCGTCGTGCAGCATGGCTGCAATCGCGGTTGATGGCTGCTGATATGATTGATGTTGGTATCAATGTAGATTGCCTGCCAGTGCTTGATGTGCCGGTTTCTGGTGCCCATGATGTGATTGGCGACCGGGCCTATGGCTTTGACGTTAAAACGATTGCGGCGATGGGACGTGCTGCCAGTGAGGGA
>JAESSK010000104.1:8095-8382 GCA_016764155.1 Rhizobiaceae bacterium | reverse complement strand
GCCAGTCTCATCACTCACATTTATCTGCGTACCGGCACCGCTGGTCGCGGCACTCGGCACAGTGGCAATTGTATAGCCACCAACGCGCAGCGCGCCATCCACATGGAGATTGGTAGAAGGGGAGGTCGTACCAAATCCCACAAAGCCGTTGCTTGCATCAATCGTCAGTGCTTCGAACCACACGGAGCCATCTGGGCTAACTTTAAAATGAAAATCATCATCCCCCGTCGTGCCNATTTCGGCNCGGCCGGAATAATTGCTCTGGAATAGGAANGANGCNGTATNNG
>JAESSK010000104.1:0-8090 GCA_016764155.1 Rhizobiaceae bacterium | reverse complement strand
CCTGCCTTATTGATNTTGAGNCGATGATCGCCCCCTTCATGAGTGAAAAGCGAATTGGGCGANCTGATCGCCAGNCTGTTGGATGNATCNGCGCTGGTATTAATGCCCACCAAGGGNGCAGGGTTNAAAGANGTCCCGCTGGTNACCCAANCAGCCCCATNCCAGNCCANNAAAATATCCTCGTCACCAATCCATGCAAGCCANCCCTCGACAGGCACAAAGAACGCCCANGNGTTATCCTGCCAGGCAGCGATTTGGTTNTCCTTGCCGCTCCACGCATCCGTTGCAACGGCGGCAATAATATAACGATCCCCATCCGCNGGGCTNCCCGGAGGGNCCGATAAATCACGGTCCAGCACACTAAGCTGNACCANCGCATCCAGCNCNCNAATCGCTTCATTATGNGTCACATGCTTCTGCGCCTGCGCCGGCATAATATAGGGAAGGTTCAAATTGGGTGTGTCATCCATGGCCATTCGCTCTCCAANAATTTCATGGANAAAATCATACNGGAGGATTTGCNGGCGGGGATAACTTAATGAGGCCAAACGGCGACCGAGGTGCATGGTCATTTCAAACCACACCTCAGCCAACAACAATGTAAATGATTGTTTTAATAAATGCTCTTGGTACGCCCTACGGGAATCGAACCCGTGTTTCCGCCGTGAAAGGGCAGCGTCCTAGACCGCTAGACGAAGGGCGCGTTCAAGAGTATGGATCGTATAGATGTGATTGATCAAAGCTTCAAGAGGAATTTTCGCTTTGGGCAAACTTTTTTTTGCCTAGGTTAAATTTCCCTGCCAATGGAGGAGCAAATCCCCGCTTTTGCTTAGCTTTTGCGTTTTTTCCGGTTGGTTCTGCGGCGGCACGGATGATGCCAGTCGCGTTTCGATCCCACATCGATATGAACAGATTTTGTACGGCAATACGTGCCGACACCNCCACGCCCAGGCAATGTACGTAAATATTTGGCCAAAGTCCATTTGCTGACGTTTTCAATCTGGATGTCAGCNGCTTTGCAATAGATGTGTTGTGANCGGCTCACNCCACCTGCACGCCGGTTNCGTCTGGGGCTGCGATAGCCCGANGTAACAATCGGTGCTTTGCCGAATTTGCGATGAACNTTTTTCAAAAGCCGCAACAATTCAGGTTTGAAACAGGATACCTGCACCTTGGAATGCTGCAAACGCAGGCCATTAGGCGACAGTCTGCCAAGACTACCGACAGAGGCCAGTTGTACCCGACTCTCAATTTCNTGGTCCTCGCCNCCAATACCAAACAGGCTGGCATTGGATTTTACGCCCGGCAGAGCCCANCCTCCGGCANCTGATTTCTTTGATCCGCTCTTGCTGGCCGATTTGGTNNTGGTTTTCTTCNCAGGCTTTTGGAATAACGATTCGAAGAAGGAGCTTTTGCGCTTCGANCGGTCTTTTTTTACCCCGTCATTAAGCAGTGCCAGCTTTGAACTGGGTTCAGATTTTTTGAAAAACGGTTTGACCGGTTTATGGCTGGATAGAGGTGTGTTTTTTGTGGCGGGAGTTTCGTTTGGCTTGGCGACTGATGCCGTCTTGATAGAATCAGAGGTGGTGCGTGGTGCTTTTGTTGGAACAACGGGNGTGCCTGCCGCGTCGATGAATTCCTCACCATTGGCCACGNTGGTCTCTGGGGCGACGNCATCTTTTTCTTCTTCGCTAAGNTCNATCAGCGATTGAACNCTGATGGTCGGTCCGCTGGAGACACACGAAGATAACATCAAACCAATCAACACTAGACCAGTNAAATGCATCNTAGAAAACCGCAGCCTGCTTTGTGAAAAGAAACTGTCTATCAACTCAATCACGCTTAACCCCAACGCCCACAAGGCATGAACAACACCATTACCGATTGCTGNTACATATTAAATCGTATTTGCCAAATGCGCTGCGCGCATATATTCAATCGTGGTAAATTNCAAATCTGGCAAAAAAATGTCGGCCTGTGGATGTTTNTATCCANGCCGACATTATCTGGTNGCACCGACATAGGCGCCAGATCGTGGTGTTACATTACCATTCGCCGATATTTTCCATGGANGCCCATGGCTCGGCTGGTTCAAGCGANCCGTCTTTTTGCAATATTTCAAAAGAGATGCCGTCTGGCGAACGGATGAATGCCATATGCCCGTCACGTGGCGGACGATTAATCGTTACACCGGCATCCATCATTTTTTGGCAATATTCATAAATGTTATCCACCGCATAGGCCAAATGGCCAAAATTGCGCCCACCGGTATAGGTTTCCGGATCCCAATTATGGGTAAGTTCAAGACATGGCGCGCGAAGTGTAGAATCCATATCGCCTTCGCAAGTAGCAAGATCGTCAGCGCTCGCCAAAAANACCAGCGTAAATCGTCCCTNTTCTGAATCAATACGCCGAACCTCTATCATGCCCATTTTATTGCAATAGAAATCAAGAGAATCCTCTAAATCAGTTACTCGAACCATTGTGTGTAAAAATTTCATTCAAAATCCCTCCTGGGAATAAAATTACCCGACTAAATAAACTTATATTCTTGAATCTTGCCTTTAATAACAGCCCAACAAATTTAATTCACATCATTTTTCCCCGAAAAATCAAGATAGTCACCTTTTTTTAGAACTTTCTATTGCAGCCCTTTGCCAAGGGGATGCTATCTTAATGAGAGAATCAGTTTGACCAGCGCATGTCGGTTGCAGGCGGCATAATACGAGGAACGGCGTTATGGGGGCTAAATTTAGTCCGGGTGGGCAACCGGAACAAAACGAAACTGCGGGTCATTCCGAAAATGACGCAACGGATGTTGTTGTTGTTGCCGGAACGATCAAGTGGTTTGACGTGTCCAAGGGATTTGGATTTGTCGTGCCGGATGATGATATGCCAGATGTTCTATTACATGTGACGTGTTTGCGTCAGGATGGCTTTCAAACNGCANTGGAAGGGGCCCGCATTGTTTGCGAGGTCGTAACCCGCGAGCGGGGGCTTCAGGCATTCCGCGTTCTCTCGATTGATGATTCAACCGCAGTTCACCCTTCAACCATGGGTGAAGTTAAAACCCATGTAGAAGTAAAAGCCGAAAGCGAGCTTGAGCGGGTTGAAGTNAANTGGTTCAACCGCACNAAGGGATATGGCTTTGTGACCCGTGGCGATGAAGATATCTTCGTCCATATGGAAACATTGCGCCGGTTTGGCCTAACAGAATTGCGCCCGGGCCAGTTTGTTATGGTGCGTTTCGGTAAAGGACCAAAGGGTCTGATGGCGGCCGAAATATTCCCCGATGGCGGTTCGACTATTTCCAACACCCATTAGGGTTCTCTCTAGCAGGCCTTGGNGTTNGCGGATTTTCTTACCAAAAGNCCTGCGCATTCATATTTTCACCAAATTATGCCAGCAAGTGAATGCTGTCTGTTTTTGTTGACAGCAATTATTGCTGTGCCAAAATCCTAAAAAGATTGTTGGGAGAATGTTGGGGGAATATCGATGAAATATATCATGCAAAACCATTCCAGACGAAGGCATGATGGCCATTTGTCCAAAATTGTGGGCCTCGCTTTGGTCTCGATCTTGGTGTTCTTCGCTATTCAAAACGAAATTCACGCCCAAAGTTCATCACAAAACTCTCAAATCGAGCCCGTTTTGCTGGATACCGAGACTTTGGAGTTAAAAACCGGTGCTGGCACCTTCAAATTTGTGGTTGAGATTGCCGATGAACCTGAAGAACGCATGATCGGCCTGATGCATCGCGAGGAGATGGATCTGAAACACGGCATGTTATTNCAGTTTGGCGACACNAGNCTGGTCAACATGTGGATGCGNAACACNGTGCTTTCTCTGGATATGATTTTCATTCGCCCCGACGGCACAATCGCNAAAATTGCCCAGCGAACNACCCCTTTTTCAGAAGCAATCATCACNTCGGGCGAACCNGTCAGTCATGTTTTNGAATTAAATGGCGGTGTTGCAGCAATGATTGGCCTAAAAGCCNANCACAAAGTGCTGCACCGGTTTTTCACAGCGCAATAATTAGAGCTCNAGAGCCTAGTTTTCAGGTTTTTTGTAAAGCGTGAAGCGACTGCGCCCCGCTTTTTTGCTTTCAGCAAGCGCTGAACCTGCCAGTTTAAACAATGCATCTGCATCCTCAGCACTATCTGGCGCAAGCGCAAGACCGACACTGGCACTGATTTTAATGGATTGCCCGTCAATGTTAAACGGCTCTGNAAGGGTTTTAATCACCCGGTGCGCGAGGATTTCAGCACCCGTTACACCATTGATCCCAACTTGAACAATTGTAAATTCATCTCCGCCAATACGAGCAATCGTATCTGTATCGCGTTTAAGGTGTTTAAAACGANCCGCGATTTCCTTTAACAATCTATCTCCGACATTATGGCCATAGGTATCATTTATGGTTTTAAAATTATCCAAATCGATGCAATGCAAAGCCATGTGATAACCACGTTTGGCTTGAGCGACAGCCAGCTCCAGTCTTTCCTGAAACACCAGTCTGTTCGGCAGGTCGGTCAATGCGTCGTGATTGGCCATATGTTGCGCCATTGCCTGGCTTTTACGATGTTCCGTTATATCGCAATAAGTGGTCAAAAATCCGCTACCCTCCAAAGGAACGCCACGTACTTCCAAAACAGTACCATTGGGTCTTTTTCGGTCATAGATGTGAGGTTCTCTCAATCTTACCAATTCCATACGATGGGAAACTTGTTCTTCCACATCCCCGCCGCCATATTCGCCACGTTGCGCATTACTGCGGAATAAATCTTCCAAAGACGGCATTCCGTTTACGAACAGCTCTTTTGGATAGTCGAGCATTTCCTTGAGTTGATCGTTGATCAGCACCATTTTCAAATTTTTATCGAATAATGATATTCCACCTGGGAAATTGTCCAGCAATGTTTCCATTTGGCGAGAACGAGCATGTTGCTCGGTCACATCCTGATAAATCGTCAGAAACCCACCTTTTGCCAGCGGCACACCGCGCACTTCAATAACGGTGCCATTAGGGCGTTCACGCTCATAAAGGTGCGGCGCCATCAAATCGGCCAAGGCCATTTTGTCATTTACGATTTTTTCGATGTCACCATCGCCATATTCGCCGCGCTCTGCATTGAATTGGAAAATTTGTTTCATGCTCGGCAAGCCGTCTTCAAAAAGCGAATCTGGATAATCCAGAATTCGTTTCAACGCCTCATTGCACAACACCATATTCAAATCGGCGTCAAACAAAGCGATGCCGCCGGGAAAGTATTCCATCACACACTCAAACAACTCGACACGTTCTGCCAGTGCTTCCAGATTTCCCAGTCTGGAATAGGTCAATGTATTATGTGGAAGGCCCGCATTTTTATCAGCTATGTGGTTTTCTACATTATCATTCATAGAACTGTGTGCCTGTTGTAATGTGTTTTGAGTCATGCCTTAATTTCCTAATAGGTATAATACTAAAGTCGCAAATTAATCTTGTGTGAAGCTGTAGATGAAGTTTGAATGCAGGGGCTTAATATTGTCTTTTTAAAACAATAACTTTCCCGTTACTATGCAGTCCTCATCCCTGCCATCATACAGTTTGAAGCAATTCCTTCCGTTTGCTTTGCTGTCATAAAGGGCGGCGTCAGCCAGTTTGAATAATGCATCTGAATTTGTTGCGTCGGTAGGTGCCAGTGCGATGCCGATACTGGCGCTAATTTCGATTGTGTGCCCGTCTATTTCATAGGGGGCTCGCAATGTTTTAATGACCCGCTCTGCAAGAATTTCTGCGCCCGCCCGATCGTTGATACCCACTTGNACGATGACAAATTCATCACCGCCNGTGCGTGCAATCGTATCCGTATCGCGTTTTATGCTGTTAAACCGTTCGGCCACCTGTTTTAGCAATTCATCGCCAATGGCGTGGCCGTAAATATCATTCACCGGTTTGAATTTATCCAGATCAATACAATGTAGCGCCATCATATGTCCGCGTTTGGCCAGTGCAATTGATTGATGCAACCGATCTTTAAGCAGCAATCGGTTCGGCAACCCTGTCAGCACATCGTGATGGGCCAGATAGATGACTTTTTCCTGATTCTTGCGAAGTTCGGTAACATCGCGATAAGTGGTCAAAAACCCGCTGCCCTCCAGCGGTACGCCTCTAATTTCAAGCACNGTGCCATTGGGCCGCTTGCGGTCATAAGTGTGGGCTTGTTTTTGTTCNGCCAGCTCCATGCGGGATGAAACCTGTTCTTCCACATCGCCTTCGCCATATTCGCCGCGTTTAGCATTGTAGCGAAACATTTCTTCCAAGGTCGGCAGATCGTTTTCGTCTTCGAACAATTCCTCGTCGTAATCGTGAATTTCTTTGTTTTGTTCGTTGATCAGCACCATTTTTAAATCTTTGTCGAACAGCGAAATGCCGCCCGGAAAATTATCCAGCAAGGCTTGCAGCTGACGAACATGTTGGTGTTGTTTGGTGACATCCGTATAGGTCGTTAAAAACCCACCATCCGGCAATGATACACCGCGCACCTGAACAACGGTGCCATTGGGGCGCTCGCGTTCATACTCATGGTCGATCATCTCGCCCACGAGGGACATTTTGCCTTCGACTATTTTTTCCGCATCGCCATCGCCATATTCACCGCGTTCCGCATTGAAGCGAAACACCTCTGCCATATTGGGCAGGCCGTTTTCGAAAAGTGAATCTGGATATTCCAAAATCTTTTTAAGTTCTTCATTGCACATGACCATATTGAGGTCTTTGTCATAAAGAACGATCCCGCCTGGAAAGAATTCCATGACGCATTCAAGCATATCCACGCGTTTTGCCAGTTTTACCAGATTTCCCAATCTGGAAAAAGTCAGCGTATTACGTGCGTAAGCTGCCTGCATCTCATCTTGTTGGGAATCTACGTCACTTTCTACTGGCTGAGGGTCTTGATTAGAAGCCAGTTTCGATGTGCTCGAACTCATCACTATATCCATCCACAAATATCAAGCCCGTTAAGCCGTAGCCGAACTGAACAATGATTACCCTGCCTGGCGAACATAGGAGAAGGGAGTTAAGAAATAATTTCAATGACAAGCAGATTGAGGGTTGTTTTTAGTTCTGACTGGGCTATAGAAACGCGGTGGCTGTCGAAGTGTCTGCGGTAATTCCCACGTAGAGCTGAGATAATCACCTTTCAACACTAACTAAGTCGTTGAAAACATTGGTAAACGGAGCGTGGCGCAGCTTGGTAGCGCATCTGGTTTGGGACCAGAGGGTCGCAGGTTCGAATCCTGCCGCTCCGACCAATTATCTCTTTGAATTAGATGAACAAATTCTAAATCACCAAAAAGGTGTTTTAGCGATTTTCGCCCATCTGGCCGCTGAAAAATGGCATTTCGGAGAGCTTCACCTGAAAAACACCAAAAGCAGCCTGAAATTCAATACGGATTTGTTATTTTGATCTTTGCCTGCATGTTTTTGAGCGCTCTTCAGCATGCCCTGTCAGATTGATATTAGATTATTATTCCGAACGGCAATATTGGGGAAAGCGGAAGTTCGCTGCAGACACACTACAGAATTGGTATTCAGCGAAAGCAGCCGTTGCGCATGCAAAGAACGTTGGAGGCCATCAGACAGCTGGACTACCTGAACCAGTCAAGATACCGTTCTGACTGTATTTGGCGTGATGCTAAAATGCATCGAAGTATTCTCTATATTGGATTCAGTTTATGATCGACGGTCACGGTGTATTCCGAGAATTAGGGTAGAGGCGAGAAATGAAACCACCCTCCCAGCTATCGAAGGCTGACAAAGACGGCAATGAAATCATTCAGGTGCCGCTCCACGTTGCAGCAACCTCCCCATTCACGCTTGTCACGTTTGATGAAGGTGATGAGCCGGCATTCACGCTCGAACAGGTGAATACGCTGTCTTATGACCGACTAAAAATGTGTCGCACAACGACCGCTCTGGATCCGATGCTATCTGCGATGGATCAAATGGCGGTCATCGTTTCCTACACTGGCGCACTTCTGTTTCCTAGGATGCCGGGTGTTAGCGAGGAGGACGTGTTAGCTTCGGCCAACCGCCTCCTCTT
>JAESSK010000103.1 GCA_016764155.1 Rhizobiaceae bacterium | reverse complement strand
TGGCTCTGGCTCTGGCTCTGGCTCTGGCTCTGGCTCTGGCTCTGGCTCTGGCTCTGGCTCTGGCTCTGGCTCTGGCTCTGGAGGGAGCTCAACCTCGGCAACTATGGGTGTGTCAACTGGTTCTTCAACANCCGTTGGNNCAACCACCTCGACAATCNGTTCNTCNGTTGGTTCTGCAACGANCTCTTCCGGGGCNTCAGCAGCAATTTCTTCGGCAGTCTCAACAACNGCCTCTTCAGGCAGNTCTTCTGATACNNNAGCCGGAATTTCTACAGGCACCTCAACAGGAGTTTCNTCGGAAACTTCTTCTTGTTTTTTCTTGCCAAATCCAAAGGAGAATATGCGCTTTAACAGGCCGGGTTTCTTATCCGCCATGCATTTTTTCCTTNAGCAATTTACCATTCATGATTTTTCCGTCGTGGTCGCTTAACGACACATCAAAGAACATGCCNGGNTGAACATCCCCGCTTATAACTTTCACCGTNGTAAAGTCTTCCATACGCCCTCTTTGATTNCGCTCCATGAGAAGNTTCACATGCTGACCGGTTTTTGCATCAAGGTGACGCGCCAAANCNACATCGCCTTTNNNGCGNAACAATTTNGCCCGNGCCTTAATCAACGAACGTTCCAATTGAGGCATCCGTGCCGCAGGGGTTCCCTGACGCGAAGAAAATGGAAAGATATGCAAATAGGTCAAACCACATTGATCAATAATATCGAGCGAATTCTCAAAATGCGCATCGGTCTCNGTAGGAAAACCGGCAATGATATCCGCNCCAAAAACCATATCCGGGCGCAGCGCACGCACNGAATGNCAAAATTCAATNGTATGTTCACGACTGTGCCGCCGNGCCATGCGTTTCAAAATCANATTATCCCCNTGTTGCAGGGATAAATGCAGATGCGGCATGAAGCGTTTTTCGCTGGCAATCACTTCCATCAAGGGTTCATCCACTTCGATGGAATCAATCGAGGAAAGCCGTAACCGCGCAAGATCAGGNACATTGGCAAAGATCGATTGCACTAGATTTCCAAGGCTCGGCGCTCCCGGCAAATCNGCCCCATAGGACGTAGTATCAACGCCAGTAAGCACCACTTCGTGATAGCCATTACCCACCANNTTTTTGATCTGCTCNACCACTTCACCCATAGGAACCGAACGCGAATTGCCACGACCAAANGGNATNATNCANAACGTNCAGCGATGNTCACANCCATTTTGNACCTGCACAAAGGCACGCGCATGGCCGTCAATNCTATCCACCATNTGGGACGCGGTTTCGCGCACGCTCATNATNTCGTTGACGCGNATTTTCTCNCTNTNNTTCACNCCAAAATCAGGNANNGCNCGATANGCNTTGGCNTGCAATTTATCCTCATTNCCAATGACCAGNTCAACNTCGCCCATNNCNCCAAAGGTTTCAGCNTCNGTTTGNGCNGCACAGCCNGATACAATGATACGNGCNTTGGGATTTTCNCGGCGNGCNNNNCGAATNGCCTGNTTGGCCTGACGCACNGCTTCACCGGTNACAGCGCAGGTATTGACCANAATTGCCCCNCCGGACAATTNATCCAGCCCGGCNTCGCGCGCNTTNTTCANCATCACTTCNGATTCGTANGCATTCAGCCTGCAACCAAAAGTCAGCACTTCAAGGGATGGTTTTTCGCTCATCTCAGGAAGCCTCCCGATCTTCGCGCGTAAAAGCACCGGTTTCAGGATCAAATTCACCAGAAAACTCAAATTCCACCGGTCCGGTCATCTGCACATGGTTTTCACCATCCCATTCAATGATCAAATCACCACCTGGAACGCTGATCGTCGCCTTGCGCTCGGATAATGCCTTACGCACGGCACAAACCAGCGTGGCACACGCAGCCGAACCACAAGCCTCCGTCAGACCAACACCGCGCTCCCATGTACGAATTTTGATATGGGTTGGCGAAAGCACCTGAGCGACAGAGATATTTGCCCGCTCTGGAAAAACGGGATGATTTTCAAGCATCGGACCAAAGCGGTCCAGCTCATAATCCCAAACATCTTTATCAACCCAGAAAATCGCATGGGGATTGCCCATACTGGCAACGCTTGGCGTATGAAGCACCGGCGCATCAATCGGTCCGATCTGCAATTCTATCCCGGTCGTATCCTCAAAATGCTCTTCCAGCGGGATATCTTCCCAGCCAAAGCGCGGCACGCCCATATCGACAGTGATGGTGTCATCAGAATTTGTGCTGGCATATAAAAGCCCCGGCAAAGTGCGAAATACCCATTNAGGTTTTTCTTCTTCCCGGTTAAGCCACGCCACCACNCAGCGCGTNCCNTTACCGCACGCACCGGCTTCAGAACCATCGCAGTTCAATATCCNGATGGCATAATCTTCTTCTTTACCGGTNGCNTCGCGAANTTCCATAATCTGGTCAAAGGGAATGGCTGCTTCATCGCTCAGGGCAATCGCCGCTGCAGCGGTAATTTTATCCGCACGTCCGCGCATATCGGNAACAATGATCTTGTTGCCGAGGCCATTCATTTTATAAAAAGGCGCCAGATTGCTCAAAACCCACCTCAAAGGCACCCATGTGCCAGACTAATTGCCGAATTATGTGTCAAAATAGGCCAGTTTTCGCNAAAAAACGGGCTGCATCCGCTTCCATACTGAAAAAAGCCACCATTTGCAAAACCTCTTTGCATGCTTCGTGCCCCAGATAGTCACGAAACTACTTTTTGTTAACCCATAGTTAACTCTGCTTTATCGAATTCACTCCCATGAGCCCCAATTCCGCAACCGACAAGTCAAATTGTTCATTTCTGGCACGCTAACTGCTTTGTGAATGTCCATACGAGAAAACTGTCTCGAACCAATAATTTAAGGACCAGGATATGCGCGATCAAACTGTAGGCAACATCATTTCAAACTGGAAGGATCACTATCCTTCGCTTTTTGGCAATCATACGCTGATTTTGAAGCATACCATCCATAAGTCCAAGCTCTTCACCGACAAAGCGTTGATCGACCTGCTGGAAAACGCACCGCGCGAAAACTACCACGTCACCACCATGGATAAGCGCGTTCAAAACCCAACCTTTAAACGCGAAGGCCACTTTGGTGATTTGAGCGGCAAGGATATCCTCAAAGCCGTTCGCACAGGCAATATCTGGATCAATTTACAAAACCCGCAAGATATCCGCTCCGAATATGGCGAATTGCTCGCTGATATTTACGGTGAGTTTGAAAACCGCGTGCCGGGTTTTAAAAGCTACAAACACAAGATGACGATCCTGATTTCTTCGCCGAAACTTAAAGTGAAGTACCATATGGATGTGCCGGGCCAGTCGCTTTGGCAAATCCGGGGCAAGAAAAAAGTTTATATCTATCCAGCAAAACCGCCATTCCTGCCACAACAAGCGCTCGAAAAACTAACAATCAACGAAGCCCATGAAACTGATATTGAATTCCAGAACTGGTTTGATGACTACGCTGAAGTTTATGAGCTAACACCGGGACAAATGGCACATTGGCCGCTCAACTGCCCGCACCGGGTAGAAAATCACGATTGCCTCAACGTTTCTTTGACCACCGAGCACTGGACCAATCAATTGCGCAACCATTATGCCGTTAATTTCGGCAATGCTATGCTGCGCAAAATGGGCATGAACAAGCTATCGCAAAACACTTCCGGCCTTGGTCTTTACGCAAAAGCTGCAATCACCGCAGCGACAAAGATCACCGGCATTCAGAAAAAACGCACCAAACCTTATGTGATTGATTTTCAGGTGGATCCCAAAGCGCCCGACAGCGTGCAGGATATCACACCATTTCAGTACAGTAAGTAGGATCAGCAACATGCAAACTTCCCAGCGCATAGACGCCGGTGCTGCAACTTCGGTTTTGAACGGACTATCAGGTCGTTCAAAGGCACCTGCTATTGGTAAAACCCTACGAAGACAAAACAAAGTCGATGTGGCTTTGGTAACAAATGCAGAAGCCTTTCATTTGCTTAAAACGAATTGGCTGGCCCTTGAAGCCAACAGTTCCGGCGCGATATTCTTCCAGTCCTGGCACTGGACCCATCAATTCGTCACCCATTCTGCAAAGAACCCCGATTTTTCGCCATTTGTTCTGACCGCCTCAATACTGGGCCGACTGGTAGCAGTTCTGCCGTTGGCAATTCAGCATTCNAANGGNTGCCGNCTTCTGACNGGCTTAAGNGAACCCTATCAGCAATATTCCGATATGTTGTGCGAAGAAGGCCTCGATCCAAAGAGCGTATTTGAACAGTGGTTGCCCCTGATCAAATCAGCTGGCGTCGATTATATGCATTTAGGTCAGGTGCGTGAAGACAGCGCCCTTGCCCGAGCCACAAAAGGCATTGTGATGCCATCCGGCGAAAAAGATGCAGCCCCTTTTGTGCAATTATCCGACTGGGACAATTTTGAGGATTATCATAAATCCATCAAATCAAAGACCCGCAAAAACATGCGCAATGCACGCAANCGNCTGGNAAAAATGGCTCCCNTCAGTCACGAAACCCACACAGAAGGCNAAGGCCTTGGCGATATCATTGACCGTACATTTGAAGCCCGCGAAGCCTGGCTGGAACGCATGGGCCTCACCTCCCGCGCCTTTGGCGACGCAGATTTCGCCCTATTTCTCAGCCGNTTTAAATCAGACAAAAAACACCCTGATCTAAAAGTCATGGCGACCAGCTTAAAGCACGGCAAACACCCNATCGCCGATCAATGGGGTTTTATCCATAAAAACCGCTATTACGCATACATCGCCGGATGGGACGAAAATTACGTGCAATCCTCGCCGGGAAAACTCCATTTGGGAGCAATCATCGAGGAATGCTACGAAAAGGGCATTGTTGCCGCCGATTTCATGATCCCTGCCGTGCCTTATAAGGCCACATGGGCGATTAATGCCGTTGGTGTNCAGGATTACGTCCTGCCATTGACCACAAAGGGCTATCTGTTCAACAGATTATGGCTCAATTTCCTACGNCCTTTGGCAAAATTGATTGCCTATAAGCTGTCACCGNAAACCCGTACNAAGATATTTAAACTGCTGGGCCGTGGTTCANATTAGTCTNCCANTTCAANGANCCNACTCAGGNNNTCATCCTCGGATCAAGTCCGAGGATGACGCATTAGATGANGTGACGCCCCCNAACNGACACCCTACCCATACGGCCCACCAAATTTCATTGACATTTNCCCTCAAACCCTGTTTAAAATGCNCATCTCATAGTAGATGCATAAGACCCAATGCCCATCGGGGCACGACAAGCTGAAAAAACCAGCCTGATCAGACCTCGAAAGCAAACATCCGACAGCGCCTAGCGCCCTCGGGTGCATTTTTGGTTTGTTTTGCATTTACGCTGGGAACCATTACTTCTTTCAATGAGGGAAGAAGAAAGGATTTGCGATGTTTGAATCATTATCAGATAGACTGAGCGGCATTTTTGACGGGCTGACCAAACGTGGTGCCTTGTCTGAAAAAGACGTTAATGCAGCATTGCGCGAAATCCGTCAGGCTTTNATTGAAGCCGATGTAGCATTAGAAGTCGTCCGCGATTTCATCGAAAAAATCCGTGAACAGGCCGTCGGCGCAAGCGTCGTAAAATCCGTCACTCCAGGNCAGATGGTCGTCAAAATCGTCCATGACGAATTGGTGGCNATGCTCGGCACCGATGCTGAACCTGTTAGTTTAGCAGCCGCTGCCCCGGTNACCATTATGATGGTTGGCCTGCAGGGTTCCGGTAAAACCACNACTTCCGGCAAGCTTGCCCTGCGCCTCACCACGCGTGACCGCAAAAAAGTGCTGATGGCATCCCTTGATGTGCGCCGCCCGGCAGCCCAAGAACAGCTTCGCCAGCTCGGCGTTCAGACCAATGTCGAAACGCTACCCNTCATTNANGGCCAGTCACCGGTCGATATCGCAAAGCGCGCCATTCAGGCTGCAAAGCTCGGCGGTTACGATGTGGTCATNCTCGACACCGCTGGCCGCACCCATATTGACGAACCGCTGATGATGGAAATGGCGGAGATTAAAGCTGCCACCAACCCGCATGAAGTTCTGCTGGTTGCAGATTCGCTCACCGGTCAGGATGCGGTTAATCTNGCNCAAAGTTTTGACGAGCGCGTTAATATCACCGGCATCGTGCTAACCCGTATCGATGGCGATGGCCGCGGCGGTGCAGCCCTTTCCATGCGTGCCGTTACTGGCAAACCTATCAAATTGATGGGTACCGGCGAAAAGATGGAAGCGCTGGAAGATTTCCATCCTTCACGCATCGCCGACCGTATTTTGGGCATGGGCGACATCGTTTCGCTGGTGGAAAAAGCTTCGGAAACCATCGACGCGGAAAAAGCTGCCGCGATGGCCAAGCGCATGCAGAAAGGTCTGTTTGATCTCAACGACCTTTCAGCGCAATTGGACCAGATGAAAAACCTCGGCGGCATGGGCGGTATTATGAGCCTGTTGCCCGGCATTGGAAAAATGAAAAAGCAGATTGCAGCAGCAGGAATGGATGATTCCGTTTTTGATCGCCAGCAGGCAATCATTTCTTCCATGACCAAAAAAGAGCGTAAGGTTCCAAAAATTCTCAATGCCAGCCGCAAAAAACGCGTAGCCGCCGGTTCCGGCACCAGCGTTCAAGAAATCAACAAATTGCTGAAAATGCATCGCCAAATGGGCGATATGATGCGCAAAATGGGCAAAAAAGGTGGCATGGGCGGTATGATGAGCGCCCTTGGCGGCGGCGGTGGAATGGGCGGAATGCCTGGCATGGGCGCCATGGGCGGCGGTATGATGAACAAAATGATGGGCGGCATGGGTATGGGCGGCGGCGGAATGCCTGACCTTTCCAAAATGGACCCAAAACAACTTGAACAAATGACCAAGCAGATGGGCAGCGTTCCCGGTCTTCCCAATTTGGGAGACAAGAAAAAATGACCGATCAGTTTGATCCACTAGATGAACTTTCGCGTCATCGTACCTCCATCGATAATTTCGATGCAGCCCTCATTCACATATTGGCGGAACGTTTTCGCAAGACCAAACAGGTCGGCGCTCTCAAGGCCAAATACAATCTGCCCCCTTCCGATAAGGGGCGCGAGAAATCCCAGATTGAACATCTTCGCAAGCTCGCGAAAACGTCTGATCTGGATCCCGACTTTGCTGAAAAATTCCTTGAATTCATAATCAGGGAAGTCATTCAGCATCATAATCAGGCGCGAAGCTAACTTCGAGCCAAAGCCAAACACTGGAGAAACATACCATGGCCACTAAAATTCGTCTCGCTCGCGGGGGCTCCAAAAAGCGCCCTTATTATTCTGTTGTTGCAGCTGATGTGCGTGCACCGCGCGATGGCCGCTTTATCGAAAAATTGGGTACTTTCAACCCGTTGCTCGCCAAAGACAGCGAATTGCGCCTTAACCTGAATGAAGACCGCATCAAATATTGGTTGTCCGAAGGCGCTCAGCCTACAGACCGCGTTATGCGTCTTTTGGACGATGCAGGCCTCATGAAACGTGAAGCCCGCAACAATCCGAAAAAAGCGCTACCTGGCCAAAAAGCTCAGGAACGCATTGAAGAAAAGAAACAAAAAGCTGAAGAAGCCGCTGCTGCTGCAAAGGCTGCTGAAGAAGAAGCAAAAGCTGCTGCCGCTGCTCCTGCTGAGGAAGCTCCAGCTGAAGAAGCCAGTGAAGAAACAAAATCTGAATAATCTATTCAGGTTTCATGTTATAAACGGGCGGCTATTGCTGCCCGTTTTTATTTGAGTATTGCTTATGACTAATCTCGAAAATCCAGTTCTTATGGCCACGATCGGCGCTCCTCATGGCGTCAAGGGAGAAGTGCGCGTAAAAAGCTTCACCGACGACCCGCTTGCGCTTGGTGATTATGGCGCGCTTTTTGATAAAGATGGCAACAAATTCACCATCTCGAATTCTCGTCCGGCCAAAAACGTCATCGTGGTTCGCTTCAAGGAAGTCGCCACAAGAGAAGCAGCAGAGGCATTAAATGGCTGCGAGCTATTTATTGAACGTGATGCCCTGCCGAAAGTTGACGATGATGATGAATTCTATCTTTCCGATCTAATCGGCATGAAAGCACAGGATTCCGATGGAAATATCATTGGCATGGTCCGGGATGTGCCCAATTTCGGCGCAGAAGACCTGCTCGAAATCACACCGGTAAATGCCGAAGGCCGTTCCAGCGGACAAACTTATTATCTGCCTTTCACCAAAAAAGTGGTGCCGAAAATCGATATCAAGCTTGGCGTGGTTACTATTCTACCGCCTGAAGAGGTGATCGTGGAAAAGGAAGAAAAGTGACCTTCCGCGCCTCTATTATCAGCCTTTATCCAGAAATGTTCCCCGGCCCCTTAGGCCACTCGCTGGCAGGCCGCGCTTTAAGCGAAGATAAATGGTCCCTTGAACTCACCCAATTGCGCGATTTCGGCGAGGGAAAACATTCTCGTGTTGATGACACCCCCTCAGGCGGTGGTGCAGGCATGGTGCTAAAGGCCGACATACTTGGCAAAGCCATCGATGCCGCCTCCCCCGCCGATGACCCAAGACCGCGCCTGCTAATGTCACCGCGCGGCAGACCATTACACCAGTCACAAGTGCGCCAACTGGCCGAAGGGCCAGGTGCCGTCATCATCTGCGGCCGTTTTGAAGGGGTCGATGAACGCATCATCGAAGCGCGCAATCTACAGGAAGTCTCCATCGGAGATTATATCCTGTCCGGCGGCGAACCGGCAGCAATCATCCTGCTCGATGCCATTGTGCGCCTACTTCCCGGCGTCATGGGAAACGACACCTCCGGCGACACGGAGAGCTTTGAAACCGGCCTACTCGAACACCCCCATTATACCCGCCCGCAAGAGTTTGAAGGCCGTACCATCCCCGAGGTTCTAACCTCCGGCAATCACAAGGCCATTGCAGAATGGCAACAACAACGCGCAGAAAAGCTGACCAAGGCTATCCGCCCGGATTTATGGGACAAATTTAACAAAAAGATTCCCGATTAAGAGTCGACATTTGCCCCAAATTAGCCTATGTGAGCGGAGAATTTTCCGAAAAACCGGAATGATGAGTGTATCGACCGGGTCCACCCCAATTGTTTGGGAGACCATCCGGCGTAAGAAAAGCGGGTTGCCGCAACAAATTCTTAACGCCAGAGCCATGAAAATGCGGCCGCTCTTCGCTTGTAACAACAAAATGACTGGCAAAGACAATTAAACTGAACCCTGGCCGGATCTGATAAACAAAGGTTTTGATCGATGAATATTATTGAACAGCTTGAAGCTGACGAAGCTGCACGCATTTCTGAAAAACGTGTACTCCCACCATTTGAATCAGGCGATACAGTTCGCGTGCTTGTGCGTGTGACCGAGGGTACTAGAACCCGTATTCAGGCTTATGAAGGCGTTTGCATCGCCAAATCAGGCGGCGGCATCAACGGTGCTTTCACCGTGCGCAAAATCTCCTACGGCGAAGGCGTGGAACGTGTGTTCCCAATGTTCTCACCGCTGGTTGAAGGCGTTGAAGTAATTCGCCGCGGTAGAGTGCGTCGTGCGAAATTGTACTACTTGCGCGATCGTCGTGGTAAATCTGCTCGTATCGTTGAAAATGTTGGTGTCCGTGCCAAAAAACTCAACGACGAAGAGCGTAAGGCCATCACCGAAGAAAAAGCAAAAATGGAAGCTGAGAAAATCGCAGCAGCTCAGGCTCTGGCCATTGAAAAAGCAGCAGAAGATGCAGCAGCCGCAAAAGCTGCAGCAGAAAAAACAGAAGAATAAGAATTCGGTTCAACACTCACCATTGAGTGTTTCCAGACCAATTTTAAAGGCGGCCTAGTATTTATACGGGTCGCCTTTTTTATTAAGCTCAGTTTCGTTTACTAATACCGCGCTTGCCCCCACTTGCCATGTAGAAAATATCCTTTTATATCTCCCATATTCGTAGCTTGTCTGCGTTATTCCTAGGGGCGCTGGGAGAAATCTATAATGCGATGCATCGCACCTTCAATGCGGCAAAGAATGACCGAAATGGCACTGGCCGTCGGCCTATGTTCTGCAGCAATACTTGTTCCTATACAGGCAAATGCTCAATCCACACCAAAACCACAGACAATAACAACTGAAGCAATATCCACACCAATTGTTCAATTGTCTCCCATGGCTGAAACCATAAAAAACCGCCTGGCCAGCGCAATCAGTAATGCCGGAACCAAAGCGCTAAAAACACGCATTACCAAAATCGAGGAATATTACGCGACTACCGATTATGCGCCAATCTGGATCACCGATAGTCGCATCTCGAAAAAAGGAATTGCCGCCATTGAAGCGCTTCTTGGTGCAGCCGATGACGGATTGACCATCGCCGATTACGGCAATACCAGTCTGGCAGAAAT
>JAESSK010000102.1 GCA_016764155.1 Rhizobiaceae bacterium | reverse complement strand
CACAAGCCCATATTGATTTCGTCAGCGAGCAGATAATTCTGCTTGAAAGCCTTGATGAAAGAGAGAAAATCGCAAAACTTCGTTCCGAGACCCGAAAATCCAAAACTGAAGTTTAGGGACAGGATCTATTAATTAGTAGCATTCTGTTTGACAAAGCGGGTTCGAATACGGATAAAAAAGCGCAAGAACAGGCATTCAGCCTTTTCAAGTATTCTTTGGCTGGAGGCGGGCCCTCCTTGTCAAAACCGCTATGTCAAGTTATTTGGGCGAAGCCGAATAATATCAATCAATAGGTCCTGGCCCTTATATATGTCGAATTCAATTCCCAAAAATCCCCGCGTTGCCCTTTTTGTCACCTGTCTGGTCGATCTTTTTCGCCCAAGCGTCGGGTTTGCTTCGGTGAAATTACTGGAAGATGCTGGCTGCGATCTGGAAGTTCCCATGGCCCAGACGTGCTGCGGCCAACCCGCTTGGAATTCCGGCGACCGCGCCGATACCAGAGATTTGGCTGAAGCCGTCATCAGGAATTTTGAAGACTATGATTATATCGTAGCACCTTCGGGCTCTTGCGCTGGAATGCTAAAAAAACACTATCCGGAAGTCTTCAAGGGTGACCCAATTTGGGAAAGCCGCGTCGAGCGGTTTTCTGAAAAAGTGTATGAACTCACCAGCTTTTTGGTTGATGTTTTGAAGGTCGAAAAAGTCGATGCGATTCTGAAGGCCGATATCACTTATCATGATTCCTGCGCCGGATTGCGCGAGTTAGGCATTCAGGAACAACCTCGAAAACTGGTAAAATCGATCAAAGGCGTCACCATGACCGAGATGAAAAACAGCGATGTCTGTTGCGGTTTTGGCGGTACATTTGCGGTCAAATATTCCGAGATTTCAAATTCCATCGTGACCACAAAAACCGAACACATCGAAGAGACATCTGCCCAAATGTTGCTGGCTGGCGATCTGGGCTGTCTGCTCAACATGGCCGGAAAACTAAGGCGTGAAAACAGCTCCATCGAAGTGCGTCATGTGGCAGAAGTGTTGGCAGGCATGGTGGATAATGCGCCAATTGGCGAGCGGACACCCAAAGGTGGAGGGCGCTAAATTATGGTGGAAATCACCTCACCTGCATTCAAATCCAACGCCCAGTCGGCCATGGGAGACGCGCAGTTGCAACAGGCCTTGGGGCATGTGCGAACCAATTTCATCAACAAACGCGCCGAGGCAAAAGCCGGCCTCGATGAGTTCGACGAATTGCGCGACAGTGCCACGGCGATCAAGGACCATGTACTGGAGCACCTCGATCTCTATCTGGAGAAATACGAGGAAAAAGTGATTGCCAGCGGCGGCCACGTTCATTGGGCGGCCACGGCTGATGATGCCTGCAAGCAGATACTCGATATTTGCCGCAGCGTTGGTGCCAAATCCGTCACCAAGGGCAAGTCGATGATTTCCGAGGAAATCGCCCTTAATGATGCGCTCTCAGAGGCGGGCATTGAGCCGGTGGAAACCGACCTCGGTGAATATATCATTCAGCTTCGAGGTGAACACCCAAGCCATATTATAGCACCTGCGGTGCATTTGAACATGGATCAGGTGCGCGAAGATTTCATCAAGCATCACACCCATTTGCCTGCTGATAGGCCATTGAATGAGCCGGAAACCCTNCTGCGTGNAGCCCGAACCATTTTGCGTGAAAAATTTCTAAATGCCGATGTGGGCATTACCGGTGCAAATTTTCTGGTCGCCGAAACCGGCACATCGGTCATTGTCACCAATGAAGGCAATGGCGATCTNACCCAGACNTTGCCNAAAATNCATATCGTGATTGCNTCGATCGAAAAGATCGTGCCAACNCTGGAAGATATGAGCCAGATCGTGCGCGTATTGGCACGCTCTGCCACCGGTCAGGATATGTCGGTCTATACNACGCTTATCNACNGGNCCGCGCCGCGAAGACGATCCCGATGGACCGGAAGAATATCACGTNGTGCTGCTNGATAATGGTCGNTCTTCCATGNTGGGAACCGAATTTCAGGACATGCTTCGCTGCATTCGCTGTGGCGCTTGCATGAACCATTGTCCTGTNTACCACGCCATTGGCGGCCANGCNTATGGNTGGGTCTATCCAGGNCCNATGGGAGCGGTATTNTCGCCAAGCCTGATCGGNGTTGATAAGGCAGGACANNTNCCCAACGCCTCCACATTCTGCGGTCGCTGCGAAGCGGTCTGNCCCATGCACATTCCATTACCCAAAATGATGCGGCACTGGCGCGAGAAGGAATTTGAAAAACATTTGTCGCCGACCACCCAGAGAGCTTCGATCAAAGGTTGGGCATGGGTCGCAAAACGTCCGTTTATATACCGTATGGTTGCTTCTGCTTCAGCAAGGTTCCTCTGGCTACTCGGTGGTGCAAACCACCGTATCAAATCTTTGCCGCTCGCATGGGGCTGGACCAGACACCGCGATATGCCCGCACCCGAGGGATCAACCTTTATGAGCCAGTGGCGCGACCTTCAAGCTCGCAATGCAGGTGATCTATGAGCCAGAGAGATGAAATTTTAGCAAAAGTCCGTGCTGCCATTGCCCCCAATGGCAACCATGATGAACGCCGGAAAAACCTTCGTACTTCGGCTGATGCAAAAGCCAGCGCGATTATTCCAAAACTTCCCGATTCCCAAAAAGCCATCCATGCTAGATTTAAAGAACGAGCCATCAAGGCTGATGCATCGGTGGTCTTTTCCAAGCCAAGAGAAGTTGCAAATAACATCGCCAAATATTTGCGTGATCATAATCTGCCCAGCGCCATTCGTACCGGTGACGACAAACGAATAAAAACCATGCTGAGAGGCTATGAAAGCCTNCTGGATATCAGTCATGGNCGCACCTATGGCGATGATATGGTCGGCGTTAGCCANGCCTTCGGCGGCGTTGCCGAGACCGGAACCTTGTTCATGGAATCCGGCAAGGATAATCCAACCACGCTTAATTTTCTGCCCGAAACCCACATCGTTGTGCTCGATGCAGAAGATGTGGAAACCAGCTACGAAAACCTTCTGGAAAAGCTGCGCGTAAAATATGGTGCCGGCGAAATGCCCCGTGTGTTGAACATGATCACTGGCCCGTCACGTTCTGCCGATATCGAGCAAACGTTGATCCTCGGAGCGCACGGCCCCTTGCGCCTCCACATCATCATTGTGCAAAAATGAGCGAGCGTTACGACTTTCGCACCCAGCGTTTGTTTGTGGANCAATCGCTCGTGGCAAATTCTGCGATTGAGCCCGACAGCGCCCAGTCTANTTATTTATTGAACNTACTGNGCCTGNAAGAGGGCAACGAGATATTATTGTTCAACGGTAGGGANGGTGAATGGCTTGGAAACTTCAAGCCAATTGGTCGCATCTCTTGCGAGATCGTGCCGGTTCGCCAATTGCGCGAGCAACCNGAACCCTATGATCTGGTCTATCTTTTTGCGCCNTTAAAACAGGGNCGCCTGGATTATATGGTACAAAAGGCGGTAGAGATGGGGGCAGGGATTTTGCAGCCCGTATTGACCCATAACACGCAGTATACAAAACTCAATTTAGAGAGCATCGAAGGTTACGCAAAGGAAGCTGCGGCCCAATGCGGAATTCTTGCTCTTCCCGAAGTGANGTCTTCTGTAAAGTTGATGGATTTACTAGGTGATTGGGACAAGTCCCGCCACATAATCTATTGTGACGAAACTGAATCCGACGCCAGTGCAGTAGAAATACTGAGCCAGCTCAAACCCGGTCCAAAGGCCATTCTCATTGGCCCAGAAGGTGGCTTTTCGATTGAGGAAAGAAAACACTTGAAGTCGCTGGATTTCATCACACCTATATCACTTGGACCTCGTATTTTGCGTGCTGATACGGCAGCCGTTGCAGCGCTCACTTTGGTCCAGGCAGTCATAGGTGATTGGCACAAAAAAGAGTGATCAAATAACCATTGCACTGGTTAACTATTGCAGTGATATATAACTTAATATGAAACAGGAATCTGACCCGTTCAGGCAGGAATAAATGGCACGCGATACCACCGACGAAAGACCGATTGAAACCAAAAGCCAGTTAGTGGATTGGCTTGCCGTTGGTTGCAAACCAAAATCCGATTGGCGCATTGGCACCGAGCACGAAAAATTTGCGTTCTATCGCGATAGCCACAAGCCTGTTCCCTATGGCGGCGATAACGGCATTCGCGCGATCCTTGAAGGCATGCAGAAAAAGCTCGGCTGGGAACCAATTATTGATGATGGCAATCTCATCGGGTTGTTCGAGGAAAACGGTCAGGGCGCTATTTCGCTGGAGCCGGGTGGCCAGTTCGAACTTTCCGGTGCNCCGGTTGAAACCCTGCACCAGACTTGCAGTGAATCCAATCGCCATCTGGATATGGTAAAANNGGTTGCTGGCGATTTGGGTATCGGGTTTCTNGGTCTTGGCGGTAGTCCGATCTGGACCTTTGATGAAACCCCGCGNATGCCCAAAAGCCGCTATGAAATCATGACCAAATACATGCCCAAGGTTGGTAATCAGGGCCATGACATGATGTATCGTACTTGCACGATCCAGGTGAACCTGGATTTTGACAGCGAGCGCGACATGGTACGCAANCTACAAACATCCCTGAAATTGCAGGGCATGGCCTCGGCTCTTTTCGCAAATTCNCCGTTCACTGANGGCAAGCCCAACGGTTTGCTTTCATGGCGCAGCGATATCTGGCGCGATACCGATAACCAGCGCGGCGGCTATCATGCCTTNATGCTGGATAAGGATTTCAGCTTTGAGAGCTATGTGGATTGGGCGCTAGATGTGCCGATGTATTTCGTCATTCGCGATGGGCGCTACCATGATTGCACCCACATCACGTTTCGCCAGTTTATGGACGGGGCGTTGAANGGNGAGGTTTCGGACCCGGAGCCAACCGTNGGCGACTGGAGCAACCACATGACCACCGTGTTCCCTGATGTGCGCCTCAAGCGGTTCTTAGAAATGCGCGGTGCCGATGGTGGNCGGTGGCGTAAAATCTGCGCCTTGCCTGCGTTCTGGGTTGGATTGCTCTATAGCAGCCCTTCACTCGACGCTGCCGAAGAACTGATTTCCGACTGGACACCAGAAATGGTGTTTGATTTGCGTGAAGCGGTTCCCAAAGAGGGACTTCGTGCTAAAATTGCCGGTAAGGAACTTCGTGGTTTTGCCAAGGAGATTCTCGAGATTTCCAGGTTGGGTCTGGTCGAACGCAAAAGATTAAACAGTGAAGGTTTCGATGAAACCGTACATCTGGCTCCATTGCAGGAGACAATTGCCAGCGGCATGACACCGGCAGATTTATTGCTGCAAAAATATAATGGCGAATGGAATGAAAGCCTCGATCCGCTGTTTAAGGAAAATGCCTTTTAGGGCGCTGTCCGAAATATCGGATTCGATTTTTGGNCAAAAAGTGCGGGAAAAAACTTAAATTCTAAACAACGCTAATCAAACCCGTTTGCCAAACGCCGCATTGGTTTTTCGGCCTTGTGGCTGCTCGAAGCGCGCAATCTTCTCTTCCTGCAGTTGAAGGTTTTGCAGGCTTTCCTGCCGACGTTGTTGAAGCATCGCCTTCAACTCAGCCTCTTTCTCTTCAACCGCACTTGAACGGCTGTTAGACATTTTAATAGACTGGGAACGTGCCAGATTGGTTTTCTGTTTGTCGCCGCAAAATTCGACCGCTACCCATTTAGTGTCTTTACGGACTGTGCGGCATTCAACCTTGAACCCATCAAGGGCTATATGAAGGATAAATTTATCCGGTAAGCAATCGGGATTTTCAAATTCCAGAAGGGCACCGGTTTCACTNATGTTTTTTACCCGGCATGATATGGAACTGAATTCATTATTGAAGGATGCGTGNGCACCTAGCAAAACNCGCTTGCGAACAGAGCGCTCTACGGGCTTGGCGCTATCGCCCTCAAGTGTGGCCGCTGACATCATCTTTGGCATTCTGAATATTGAAGCTGGCGGCTTAAGTTATTGTACATAACGTATTGTAATATATGCAGGTAAATTAAATCTAAACGAAAAAAAGTCACAAAAATGCACAGCTGAATCACGGTTCAACTGTGCACTGTAACAAAAGATTTGGTACTAAGTATTTCTACCGTGCGCGGTAGCGGACATCGTTTTCCCAGGTCATAAAACTGACCTGCACTTTGCTGCCGCGCTTGCGCATGACTTTGCAGTCAACCTTCACGCTGTCTGGTTCAATGAATAGGGTGAACGAATCTGGTACGCCCATCCAGCCATTCATGGTAAGGACGGCNCCCTCGGCGGAAAATTCTCTAACTCCGCAAGGCACNCCGCTTGGTTGCCCGTTAAATAGCAGATAGCCCATTCGCTCTCCGCGTGTTTTTTTGATGATCCGGTTTACGGAATGCTCTGCATGTTCTGGAGTACTGGTGGCGATATTCTGTTGCATTATTATTTTTTACCCTGACGCTGCTATTAATCCGTAGATTGCGGCATTATGGTTAAGTTTCGATTAAGGTTGCTCACCTTCGGGCGTTTTGTGAAATAAAGCGGAGAAAGTTCATGCAGAATCTCTACGAAATGATGCAAAATGCGCAAAACGGCGAGTTTCATCAAAATCTCTCCCGGCAATTTGATCTCACTCAGGAACAAACGGAAAAAGCGCTTGAGGCGCTTCTGCCAGCATTTTCNCAAGGGTTAAAGCGAAATGCGGCAGATCCTGNANGCGTTGCCTCTTTCATGCAGGCTTTAAGCAGNGGNCAGCATTCTCAATATATGGATGATCCGGCACGCGCTTTTTCGCCAGCCGGGATGCAGGATGGAAACGCAATTTTATCCCATTTGTTCGGCAATAAGGATGTCAGCCGTGCGGTANCCGCNCAGGCAGCGCAGGCAAGCGGAATTAGTGAGAGCATATTAAAGCAGATGCTTCCAGCGCTCGCACCAATGGTTTTAGGCGGCCTGTTCNAGCANATGCAGGGTGGNANTTNNNCTGCNNCAAATNTTGGCGGCGGTAGTCAAAATCCGTGGGGNCAGATAATGGAGCAGATGATGGGTGGCGGAATGGCNNCATCTGGAAGCAGGCCTCAATCGGGAANCCCGNTGGAAGANTTNCTTGGGCAAATGATGGGCGGCGGCAANAGGCAAGCTCCNAGCCAGTCATCTCCCCGACAACCTTCTCCAATGGATAATCCACTGGGTAAAATATTTGAGGATATGCTCAGCGGTGGTGCNGGNAATCGCAAGCCANAATCTCAGCCTCNNAGCCAGCCAGANACACCACCGNAAGAAGGCCNNAGCGGTGGGNTGGGAGATTTGTTTGGCGAGATGTTCNACACNGGTCGCCAAACTCAGGAAAAATATCAAAGCGAGCTGGGCTCGATCTTCGATCAATTCCTGAAAGGCAAACGATAGGGTNTAGACCCTANCCTGATTATCCNCCCGGCTGCTTAATCGGGAAGATGGCGCAGGTAGCCGTGCCATGGGCCAGCAGTTTTCCGTCCTTGGTTTTCAGNTTTGCTTCGCATGTGGCAATCGTGCGCCCTATGTGGATCACATTGCCCTCACAAACGACCTCGCCGGTATGGTCAAATATCGGACGTACCAGATTCACTTTAAATTCAATGGTCGTAAACCCAACACCCTTTGGTAGTTTGGTTTGAACCGCACAGCCCAGAGCGGAATCTAGAATGGTTGCCGCCCATCCGCCATGAACTGTTCCAAGCGGGTTATAATGATCCGCCAGCGCTTCTCCGCGGAACACCGCCCCGCCTGAGCTGACTTCGCTGATGGTAAAATTCATCGTCCGGGCAATGGTCGGTCCGGGCACCTCGCCAGCAAGCATTTGTTGCAAAAGCTCCAACCCGGAAAACTGCATTAGCTTGTCCATAGGAATGGAACCAAATTCTTGTTCTGGAGCGTGGATATTACTGGAAGTCATAGTGGTCCTAACTGGCTTGGCATCAATCGCGCCTTCAGCTATATTGAAGTTAAAGGCATATGCATATATATTGTAGTCGTATGCATGGAGTGTCAAGCGATTGGAGGCGTTATGCCCGATACCAAGGCTTTTGTTTTCGTTGATGAAGTTGAAGAAGCGCGAAGAGGGGCCTGTTATTGTCTCGCGGTCCGTCAGGCTTCAAGGCGGTTGATGCGTTCATATGACGAGAAGCTTGGCGAGCACGGTCTCACCATCGGCCAGTTTGCCATGCTTTGTTATATTTCCGGCCCTGAGGAATACACCGTACAGGCGCTTGCCGACTTTTTGGACATGAACCAGTCCGCATTGTCGCGAGGATTAGCTCCGTTAGAAAAGCAGGGTTTTTTAACCTCAAAGAGTGATCCCGATGATGGGCGTAAGCGTATTCTCGAACTCACTCCGCAGGGAGCTGAACGTTTAAACGAAGCGTCAAAATCATGGAAGTCCGCACAGCAGGAACTTTCCGCTAAAAATGAAGAGTTGGATATTGGTTCACTCATGCAAACCATCGCTAAATTAGGCACTTCCTAATTTATTCTTTTTTCTCACGGGCGTATCCTCCCTATCGGTCGGGCCCTCCGCATGGGCGGCGCATTAGCGCCGGTCGCTCTTCGCTCC
>JAESSK010000101.1 GCA_016764155.1 Rhizobiaceae bacterium | reverse complement strand
GATCTTGCCTGATTTGGTGCGTGGGATATCGGCGACTGCTACGATTTTTGCCGGGACGTGGCGCGGGGTGGCGCCGGTTTTGATTTTTTGTTTGATCGTCTTGGTCAACGCATCATCCAGTGTTACGCCAGCGGCAAGTTTAACGAACAGCACTACACGCACGTCGCTCTCCCAGCTTTGCCCAATGCATAAAGCTTCATCGACCTCGGCCAATTGCTCTACCTGATTATAGATTTCTGCAGTGCCGATGCGCACGCCACCCGGATTAAGCGTTGCATCGGAGCGGCCATGAATGACCATGCCGCCATTTTCGGTCCATTCGGCAAAATCACCGTGGCACCAGATATTATCGAAGCGATCAAAATAGGCATCGTGATATTTGCTGCCATCTGGATCATTCCAGAAACCAATAGGCATTGAAGGAAAGGGTTTGACGCAAACCAGTTCGCCCTTTTCCAATTGCACGGGTTCGCCGTCATCGTTCCAAACTTGCGTCGCCATGCCCAGACCACTGGCCTGAATTTCGCCCTTATAGACCGGCTTGGTCGGATCGCCACCGACAAAACAAGCAGCGATATCTGTGCCGCCGGAGATTGAAGCCAGATGAACATTGGGGCTGATATGGGAATAGACGAAATCGTAATTCTCCGGTGCCAGCGGTGAGCCGGTTGAGGTAATCACCCGCACCGAACTTAAGTCATGGGTTTTGGCTGGGTTCAGACCGGCATTGCGCACCGCATCNATGAATTTNGCCGAGGTGCCGAAAAAGGTGAATNTTTCTTCCGCAGCATAATCAAACAACACATTGCCATCGGGTGCGAANGGNGANCCATCNTAAAGCATCAGCGTTACGCCNCTGGCTAAACCGGAAGCNAGCCAATTCCACANCATCCAGCCACAAGTGGANAAATAGAAGAACCTGTCGCCCTCTTCCAACCCNTAATGAAGCTGGTGCTCNTTNAGGTGCATCANCAAAATGCCCCCCTGAGAATGGATGATGCATTTTGGAATACCGGTAGTACCGGACGAAAACACAATATAGAGCGGATGATCGAATGGCAGCGGTACGAANCTTACCGGCTTTNCCTCGAATGGTGCNATGAACGCTTCNAGNCTAACAGCATTTGGCAGNTTTTCTGCAATTTCTGATGCCGTGCCCAGATAGGGAATAATCACTGTTTTGGTATTGAGGCTCGGNACGATACCGGCCAGCTTTTCCGCAATCTCTATTCGCTTGCCATTATACCAATAACCATCGCAGGCAAAAAATACTTTTGGTTCGATTTGACCAAAACGATCAAGCACACCCTTGGTGCCGAAATCAGGGGAGCATGAAGACCAGATCGCNCCGATAGAAGATACAGCCATCATGGCCGCGATGGTTTCAATCATGTTGGGCATCATGGCGGCGACGCGGTCGCCCTTGCCAACGCCTTCAGATGTAAGCGCCTGCTGGAATTTGGACACCAGCGCGTGCAATTCATCCCAACTTATCGACGCCCGCTCTTTGTCTTCGCCGCGAAACACCATGGCGGTATCGCTGCCGGTTTTCTTCAGCAGGTTTTCCGCAAAATTAAAACGTGCATCAGGAAAAAACTGCGTGCCAGGCATTTTCCCCGGATTGGCCATAATCCGCTCGCCTTTATCGCCGACCACGCCGCAAAAATCCCAAACAGAATCCCAGAACTCCTCCATATGATCAATCGACCATGCATGGAGCTCGTCGGAATTGGTTAGAGAACGGTCCCATTTGTTCGAAGCCCAGCGGGCAAATTTCATCATTTTGCTGTCAAATATCTGGGTCTCGTCAGGGACCAGATCGGGCTCGAATTATTCATGTTATTATTCCTGTTATTTCGGTTTTCATTTTGGCACACAGGGCTTAATTCTGTAAATGGTCGGGAACAAAAATTCATCGATTATCACGCTTGGATTATTTGCTAAATAGCTGTAATCTGAGGGAGAGTATTTGTAATCAAGATGGCCGGAACCTATCCGGCGCTCAGGTTGGTGAGTGTGAAACGGGCTATAATTATATTTGGTGTTTTGGCGGTTTTCGTTGCCGCCCTTTTTTTAATGACTCCGATGTTTATTTCATCAGAGACGGTCAAAAGCAGAATTTTGGGTGAGGTACAAAACCTTACCGGGCGTAGCATGACTTTTCGTGGTAACCCGACCGTATCCTTCCAGCCTTTTCTAGGCATTGAGATTTCAGATGTGGTTATCGTAGACCCGTCCGCTGCGCCCAATTCACCTCCGTTTTTGCGGATTGATAAATTGTTCGGCAAATTGGATACTCTTTCCGCCTTTTTTGGCGAAGCGGAAATAAGAAAATTTCGGTTTGTACGACCTCATTTCAATTTCAAATCCGATGGCAATGGCAAGGCAAACTGGATATTTGACACCGGTGGAATACGTGACGTACTCGATGCAACAGTCCAACGACGCAGCGAAGGGGAAGCCTCTGCCCCTCTCCCAATTGCCAATTTTGGCCGATTCGAAATTGTCGATGGCATTGCTAATTACGAAGATGAAATTTCAGGCGTTATGGAAACCGTTACCAATATCAACGGCACCGTCATCTGGCACGACAGCAACAGTCCATTGTCGTTGACAATCGGCGGGATTTGGCAGGGTGAACAATTGAATTTCACGGTGGATGCTGAAGAACCAATGCAATTGATGAGCGGCGGTAATTCGGAAATTGCATTCCATATGCAGTCTGCTCCGCTCGATTTTAATTTTATTGGCGAAGCCAATTTGATTTCTGATCTTCATTTGGTCGGGGATTTTGATATGCACTCACCGTCGGCCAATCGCATGAGCGAATTCTTGGGCGTAACCTTGCTTGAAGGGCTGGTTATTGGCGAATTGGAAAGTGCCGGCAAGCTGGAGATGAAACCAAACAAGGCCCAACTGACCGAAGCTGCAATCACCCTCGATGGTAGCCGTTCGGTCGGGGCAATCAGCATCAGCATTGATGAAAAAAACACACCGCGACTTGATGGTACGCTTGCCTTTGATAAAATCGATATCACCAAATTACTCGAGGTGGTTTCCGACAAAAAACCGGGCAGAGGAGACGATACAGATACCTCTTTGCGCAAACTGTCACTGGATATGCGGATATCGTCCAATACTGTTTCGGTTTACGATCTGACGGGCAAGGATTTTGCCGCTGCACTTTCTGTGCGTGACGGAAACTGGGCGCTGGATGTGGGCAATCTGGCGTTATTCGACGGCACTGTGACCGCAAAAATCGAAGCTCAGCTGGATACGGACACTCCCAAATTCTCTTTCGATATCACAGGAACGGATACTAATTTTGCCGAAGTTGCCGCCTTACTGAATGCGAAAACAATACAGCCATCCGGCTCATTGAATTTCAAACTGGACGTTACCACTTCTGGATCTGACCGACGCTCATTCATTCGAAATATGGTGGGAACGGTAGATGCGAGCGCAAGCGATGGGCAAATAAACGGCATCGATCTGACATTGCTTGATGCAATATTTTCGGAAGATTCCGAAGAGAAGAAACTCATCTCCTTTGAAGAAATCGGTGGCAGAACGGTTTTTGACAAGGCCGATTTTGAATTTTTGATCAATCGCGGCGGCATTGCTTGGATATTGGAAGGAAAAATGCTCGGTCCGGGGCATGAGATTGCACTTCGAGGTAAATTTGGCCTGTTGTGGGGCGGGTTGGCGATACAGGCAAAAATGCGGCAAGTTGNACCAATCGTTGATGCGCAACCCCTAAATCCCGACGCCNCCCGCAAGACCGNGAATTGGAATAATTTCATTATNGGCGGNACTTTTGGTTCGCCGCTGTTTGATCTGCAAGTCGACCAGCAACCCTCGCACCCTGCTCCCCGCTAAAGGGCTGCGGATTGCTCCTACCAATTAAGGCACAGGCTCCAGTTACATTTGAAGCTTGGAAATGTGACGTTATGTCAGGTATATTGGCTAAAATTCAACTCTAATTACCGGCATAATCATGGTTCGNCTGTTCTCAACATTTATCAAAATTGCTTTGGCATCGCTGGTTGCCGGCATTCTTTTGACCAAATTNAACTTATCAGCTGAACAAATTTTGCTGGAAATCGGCATGACGCCCGAGAAGGTCATGGCGATGCTGGAAAAAGGGTTTCAATGGGCCATTCCCAATGTGATCCTCGGCTCTATGGTTATTGTGCCGGTATGGCTGGTGGTTTATCTGTTTCGTCCACCACGGGGTTAAAAAGTTAATGCCTGATCGAGATCACCAATNAAATCGCTGACCGCTTCAATGCCGACNGATAGACGCAACAGGTTTTTCGGGATGCNGGTTTCAGTNTCGATGGTGAAGCGGTGTTCGATAAGGCTTTCCACACCACCCAGCGATGTGGCGCGGTGAATTAGTTGCAATTTTCCGATGGCCCTTAATGCGTCTTCTTCGCTGCTTCTGACCAAAAACGACATCAAGCTGCCGAAGCCACCCTGCATTTGTTTTGCCGCAAGCGCGTGGCCTTCATGGCTCTCAAGCCCCGGATAAAGCACCTCTTCAACGTTTGGATGGCTTTGCAAAAATTCTGCAATTTGCTGGGCATTTCTGCTCATGCGTTCAACACGCAGTGGCAGGGTTCGCATGCCCCTGATCAGCAACCATGCTTCAAAAGCACCGATGATTGCGCCTGCATCGTGGCGGTCCGCTTTGATATCGGCCCAAATAGNCANATCGTCGTTTTTAATCGCCAANACCCCT
The DNA here is from genome assembly GCA_016764155.1 of Rhizobiaceae bacterium. GTDB lineage: Bacteria > Pseudomonadota > Alphaproteobacteria > Rhizobiales > Rhizobiaceae. The sequence goes on along the minus strand of JAESSK010000101.1, from coordinate 6,116 downwards.
GCCAGNACNTCGGAGTGGCCATTNATGGCCTTGGTGGCAGAATGCATGACAATATCCGCACCATGATCAAGAGCGCGGGTCAGAATGGGNGTTGCNGCTGTCCCATCNACCACCAGNATGGCATTGGATTTCNTAGCGCAGNTCGATGCGAAGGCGATGTCTATNGTTTTNAGCCATGGATTGGANGGCGTTTCGACAAAGATAATGTCAGGATTATATTCCTCNCAGGCGTTTTGAAGAAGCGTATTATCGCTGGCATCGACCTCGACCAATTCGATATTCCTACGCTTACAAAACGTACGCACCCAATGTGTTGTGCCCCAGTAAATACCTGATTGCAGCACTATTGTTGCACCATCGGGAAGGGTTCTNAANANGGCAGCAATNGCCGCCATGCCNGAGGGNAACAGCAACGCNTCTTTTGCATTATCAAGCTTTTTCAGAATTTCCTCCGCGAGGCGCACCGCATCATTGCTGTCACGGCCATAGAGGTTCTCGCCATTGAGAAGGACGTTGTTTTCATCACGGGCAAAAGTGGTGGATGGTTGCAACGAAGGTACTACGCCGCCACTTGCTTCATCGAGGTGACCTGCGGCCCGCGCTGCGATGGTGTCGGGCTTGATATTAGACGTCATTTAAAACTGCTTTCTGGCGACTTTTTACGAAAATCGCATAGGAAAATCCGGTAATCAACATGGTCAGGCCANAAACGGCAAGCGGTATGGACATTTGGGTATTGCCCAAAATGGTCAGCGCAANGGTCAANCCGATGGTGGAGTTTTGCAGGCCNCATTCCAGNGTGATTGCGGTGCGTTGAGGGCCNGTTAANTTCATCGCATTGGCAATCATTGCNGCCAAAAGCAACATCNCNAANTTTAGGGCAATCACCTGAATGCCTACCTCTAAAAAATAATCGACGATATTACCGCGTTCCAGATAGACGATGCTGGCAACCACTACTAAAAATACGATAATTGAAAGCGGNCGAACCAGCTGTTCCGCCATGGCTGCAAGGCGCGGTGAAATCTTATGCACCAACATGCCGATGGCTATGGGAATGGCGACAATCACCAATACGCCCAGCATGGTTTTTCCGATGGGTAAATCCGGCGCACCTGCCCCCATGAAAGCGCCCAATGCCCAAGCGGTAATCAACGGAATGGTGATAAAACCGACCAGGCTGATCAGTGCTGTTAAAGAAACCGAGAGGGCGACATCGCCACGCCCTATATAAGTCAGAATNTTGGATGTGGCACCGCCGGGACAGGCCGCCAAAATCATCATNCCCACCGCAAAGGGGGCNGCCATTGGCATTGCTGAAATCACTGCNAATGCCACCAATGGCAGNACGAGTAATTGCAGTATCACGCCGGTAAAGAANGCTTTTGGCTTGGTGAATACACTTGAAAAATCAGCAAGCGTCAGGCCAAGNCCCATGCCNANCATGGTAATTGCCAATGCGATTGGCAAACCGACCTTAAAAATCTGCGCGTCCATTCTCACTGCCTCCCATTTGAATCTTGACCTTACATTGAAGATTTACCGCTTACCAGTGGGAGGAATTCGGATAAAAACGAATGCAAATGGCTTAAATCTCGGCATTCTCTTGAATTTCAATCGATTTAAATGTAGCTATGCTGTGGAAATGAAGAAAAATTGCGAAAATCACGCAAACACCTGATATCAATTACCCAATGCCTCGCCCCTTAGGGTTCGAGAGCAACCGGAAGCACAGGAAACCGACCACGAATGACCAGCCAGATTATCCCTGTTGAAGCGTTTGATTATGTTGTATTTGGTGGCACTGGCGATTTGTCAGAGCGCAAACTAATCCCTGCCCTTTATCGCCGTTCTGCTGATGGACAGATTACCGAAGGTTCCCGCATCATTGGTGCCTCGCGTTCGGAGATGTCCCATGAGGAATTCCGCAAATTTGCCGGTGACGCCATCCGCTCGCATGTGCCTGATGCGGAAGTTGATGAAGCAAAAATAGCCGATTTTATTGCCACNTTNTATTATGTATCGCTGGATGCCAAATCNGATAAGGGATGGTCGGAATTAACTGATTTACTNGGCGATGAAGACCGGGTGCGCGCCTATTATCTCGCCGTCGGNCCATCTNTATTTGGCGACTTTGCCGAGCGATTGCACGCCAACGGGCTTATTCGGGAACGCTCCCGCCTNGTGATTGAAAAACCGATTGGAACGGATTTGCAATCGGCGCGAAAGCTCAATGAAATTGTCGGCAAATATTTCCAAGAGGAACAAATTTACCGCATCGATCATTATCTCGGCAAAGAGACCGTGCANAATTTGATGGCGCTACGCTTTGCCAATGCGCTTTATGAACCGTTGTGGAATTCGGCCCATGTGGATCATGTTCAGATCACCGTTGCTGAAACGCTGGGTGTCGAAGGNCGNGGCGAGTATTACGATAAATCCGGCGCTATNCGTGACATGGTACAGAACCATTTGCTGCAGCTTCTTTGTTTGGTAGCGATGGAACCGCCNGCCAATATGGACGGAGATTCCGTGCGNGACGAAAAACTGAAAGTGCTGCGCTGNCTGGAACCTATCAATGNGTCCAATATTGCGGAAAATACGGTGCGTGGCCAATATTCGGCGGGGGCCAATGATGGCGTTGCCGTTCCTGCTTATCTCGACGAGATTGAAGACAAGAATTCTAACACAGCAACCTTTGTAGCGTTGAAAGCAAACATTCAAAACTGGCGTTGGGCCGGCGTGCCATTCTATCTTCGTACCGGCAAACGGATGCCCAAGCGGGTTTCTGAAATTGTTATTCAGTTCAAACCGGCGCCGCATAATATATTCACCGAGGAAGCCGGAAANTTCATTTCCAACCGTTTGGTATTGCGATTGCAGCCGGATGAAGGGGTGAAACAATGGATCATGATTAAGGATCCCGGCCCCGGCGGTATGCGGTTGCGCCATGTTTCGCTCGATATGAGTTTTGCGGCCTCCTTCGAGGCCAAAGCGCCCGACGCNTATGAACGNTTGNTGCTTGATGTTATTCGTGGCAACCCGACCTTGTTCATGCGGCGCGATGAAGTTGAGGCTGCTTGGAAATGGATTGACCCAATCATAGAAGCCTGGGATTCAACGACGGACAAACCAAAAAAATATGTGGCGGGAAGTTGGGGGCCTTCGGATTCGGTTAAACTCATCAGCCATGATGACCGTACATGGCATGAGGAGCACGACGAAGAATAATGGAAATTAATACATTCGAAAACCGCGAACTGCTTGCCACCGCGCTGGCTGACCAGATCGCGAAAGANCTTGAAATGGCGCTTGGGCTCAATGGCAAAGCCAGCCTNGCGGTNTCGGGNGGATCNACGCCGGTATCGTTTTTTAAAGAGCTATCGAAGCGGGATTTGGATTGGGCCAACGTCACCATCACTTTGGTGGACGAACGATGGGTGAATGATACAGAAGATCGATCAAACGCAAAACTGGTAAAAGATTTTTTGTTGAAAAACAAAGCCGCCGCTGCTAAGTTTCAACCGCTTTATCAAGAAGGCATGGAACCGGAAGAAGCGGTTGCAACAATCGAAGAAGCGATCATACCGCTCCTACCCTTCGATGCTTTGGTCTTGGGCATGGGAGAAGATGGACACACCGCCTCGTTTTTTCCTTCAGGTGACAAGCTTGAGGCTGCGACCGATATCAATACGAACAATATCATTTCTACCATGCGGGCAAGTGCTGCGGGTGAAGTTCGTGTAACCCTGACCCTGCCGCCAATATTGATCACCAACTTTCTCGCGGTGCATCTGGAAGGCGGCAAAAAGCAAGAAGTCATGGGAAGAGCGCTGAATATGAGCGAGCCGGCCAACGAATTGCCTATTCGCCATGTCCTGCGCAATTATAAAGATGTCGAATTATTCTGGTCGCAGTAAGAACCCAATAGCCCCAACATAATACGATCAAGGAAATCTTATGACCGTTCACAGTCAAATTAGCCGCGTCACCGAACGGGTGATTGAGCGGAGCAAGAAGAGCCGTGGGATTTATCTTTCGAGATTAGAAAGCCAGATACAGGAAAAACCCAATCGCAGCGCNCTTGGTTGNGGNAATCTNGCCCATGGATTTGCTGCNTGTGGCCNCGATGANAAAGCCGCATTGAGCGGTGATATCGTGCCAAATCTTGGCATCATCACNGCCTATAACGACATGTTATCAGCCCATCAGCCTTATAAAGACTATCCTGACCTTATCAAACAAACGGCACGTGAAGCAGGCGGCGTGGCGCAAATTGCAGCTGGTGTTCCAGCCATGTGTGACGGGGTGACCCAAGGTTTCCCCGGCATGGAATTATCGCTCTTTTCACGCGACCTGATTGCCATGTCGGCGAGTATCGGCCTGACGCATAATATGTTTGACGGAGCTTTATTTCTTGGCATTTGCGACAAGATTGTTCCGGGACTGGTGATTGCCGCCCTGACCTTTGGCCATCTCCCTGCAATCTTTGTGCCCGCTGGTCCGATGCCCACTGGGCTGCCCAATCAGGAAAAAGCAAGAATTCGCCAACTCTATGCGGAAGGTAAAATCGGACGTGAGGAATTATTGAAGGGCGAGAGCCAATCTTATCACTCACCCGGCACCTGCACATTTTACGGCACCGCAAATACCAACCAGATGCTGATGGAATTTATGGGGCTGCATCTTCCTGGCTCCAGCTTCATCAATCCGGGCACAGAGTTGCGCGATGCCTTGACCAGAGANGCNACACGGCGGGCGCTTTCAATTACAGCACTTGGCAATGAATTCACNCCGGTTGGCAAAATGATCGATGAGCGTTCATTCGTAAACGCCATCATCGGCCTACACGCAACGGGTGGCTCCACCAATTTGACACTGCATCTCATCGCCATGGCGCGTGCCGGTGGCATTCATTTGACGCTGGAGGATATTGCCGATCTGTCGGAAGTCATTCCACTATTGGCGAGGGTTTATCCAAATGGCATGGCCGATGTAAACCATTTCCACGCCGCCGGAGGGATACCGTTTTTGATCGGGGAACTGCTCGATAATGGATTGCTGCATGAGGATGTGAATACCATCATTGGCGAGGGATTATCACGCTATCGCTATGAGCCAAAACTTGGCGAAGATGGCGAGGCAATTTGGCAGGAAGCGGCGGAAAAACCCGGCAACGAAAAAATTCTGGCACGGGTCAAAGCCCCTTTTGCGAAATCGGGTGGTTTGAAACTTCTATCGGGCAATCTTGGTCAGGCAGTATCGAAGGTTTCTGCGGTCAACGTCAAACGTCATCTGATCGAAGCCCCGGCGATTGTTTTTCATGATCAGCATGAGATTGTTGACGCCTTTAAGGCCGGAGAACTGGATCGTGATTTTATCGCGGTGCTATGCTTTCAAGGACCAAAAGCAAACGGCATGCCGGAGCTGCATAAAATGGTGCCGCCTCTGGGCGTATTGCAAGACAGAGGTTTCAATGTGGCGCTGGTTACCGATGGGAGGATGTCGGGAGCATCGGGAAAAATTCCGAGCGCTATTCACGTGACGCCGGAAGCAGTCGAAGGCGGTATTATTGGTAAAGTTGAAACCGGCGATATCATCCGCATTGATGTCAAAGCTGGCACTCTTGAATTGTTGGTCGATGCCGACGTAATCGCTCGTCGTAAAGCTCCCACCCCTGATTTATCCGCCAATGAATTTGGCCTTGGCCGCGAATTATTCGCGACCTTCCGCGCCAAAGTTTCCGGCGCAGATATGGGTGCGAGTGTTATTTAGGGTCTAGACCCTAGATTTTTGGTGGTGTCACACCAGCTGCACGTCAAGCACTGCTGAGCGTTGCCGCCATCAATAGTGCAATGGTCATTGGACCAACACCACCTGGTACAGGCGTGATTGAACCCGCGACCGCTGCGCATTCATCATAGGCTACATCACCGACCAGACGGGTTTTGCCTTCGCCTTTTTCCGGCGCGTCGATGCGGTTGATACCTACATCAATGACGCATGCACCGGGCTTGACCCAGTCTGCTTTAATCATCTCAGGGCGACCGACCGCAGCAACCAGAATATCGGCGGCGCGTGCAATTGCTGGCAAATCTTTGGTGTGTGAATGGGCG
>JAESSK010000100.1 GCA_016764155.1 Rhizobiaceae bacterium | reverse complement strand
AAGCACTTCGATGTTTTGAGCGTAAATTTCGATTTCACCGGTGGGCATATTCGGGTTAATCGCTGCATCGTCGCGTGCACGTACATCGCCATCGACGCAAAGCACCCATTCGCCGCGCACCACTTCCGCGGCAGCAAATGCCGGCGAATCCGGATCGACAACGATCTGGGTCAGGCCATAATGATCGCGCAGATCGATAAACAATAAGCCCCCGTGATCGCGGACCCGGTGGACCCAGCCGGAAAGGCGGATTTTTGTGCCAATGTCTGATTTGCGCAAGGCTTCACATGAGTGACTGCGGTAACGGTGCATTTTATATCCTGGAGTTGTTTTGTCAGCCNAATTAAGTGGGCNGAATATCATTGATTTCTTCGGGCGACAAACCATGACATGGCGTGATTTGTCAAGGTTAGAGACCTGTTTTGGGCTTGTTTTGGTCTGGCAAGCAGCAGAAGTTTGTAGTTTTTTNAAAATATGTCCATAAACGCCCATGACCCTTCATACCATCGNNCNAGAATTCCAAATTGAAACCGAAGAAAAAAAGTCTCGTTTCATNGCCTTTCTGGTGCCCTCCTCCCNGTTTGATCAACGCTTGGATGAACTGCGCAAAGAGCATCGCAAGGCCAGCCATCATGTGACTGCGTTTCGCAAAATGATGGAGAATGACCGCATTGAAGAAGGCGCTAAAGATGACGGCGAACCGGCAGGTACATCCGGCATGCCGATATTGAAGGTGATGCAGGGCGAAAACATGATTGATTGCGGCATCATCGTTGTGCGTTATTTCGGCGGCACCAAGCTTGGCACGGGCGGATTGGCACGGGCCTATTCGAAGGCTGCGAAACATGTGATTGAAGCGGCGGAAAAATCCATCTGGCACAAATGGGTATCGCGCAGTGTGCATTGCGGGTTTGACGCAATGTCGGCGATTGAAAAACAGGTTTCAGAGTTCGGCCTCACCGTTACCCATCGTGATTTTTCCGATGAAGGCGCGGAGCTGACCTTTGAAGGGCCGGAAGAGAGTGTAAACAACGTGCTGGAATAGTCTTACATGGTACATTATGACTGCTAGACTTTAATTTCTACTCTGTTACTTATGCCGCAAATCACTTTTACTGGGAAAATCTTATGTTTGAAACGACAATTGCCGGAAGCCTTCCGAAACCTTCATGGTTGGCAAAGACCGAAACCCTTTGGGCACCATGGCAATTGGAGGGCGAAGCACTGGCTCGCGGCAAGCAGGATGCGGCCCTTGTATGGCTGAAGCTACAGGAAGATGCCGGCATTGATACGGTCACCGACGGCGAACAGTTTCGTATTCACTTTGTGCACGGTTTTCTTGAACATGTTTCCGGCATTGACTGGGATAATAAAACCAAGATGGGCATTCGTGACAATCGTTATGTGGTTGACGTGCCTCAGGTGACATCAAAACTTTCCCGCAAGGGTTCTGCCCATGGTGAAGAAGTGCGTTTTGCCCGTGCTCACACCAAGAACAAATTAAAATTCACCATTCCCGGTCCGATGACCATTTGTGATACCATTGCGGACGCGCATTATGGTAGCCGCGCGGATATGGCGATGGCTTTTGCAGACATTCTCAATGAAGAATTGCGCGAACTCGATGCCATTGGCATCGATGTGGTGCAGATCGACGAACCGGCTTTCAACGTCTTTATGGAAGACGTGAAAGAATGGGGTGTTGAAGCGCTGAACCGCACCATTGCAGGCTTAAAATGCGAAACCGCTGTGCATGTTTGTTATGGTTACGGCATTGAGGCCAATATCAAATGGAAGGAAACCCTTGGTTCCGAATGGCGTCAATATGAAGAAATTTTCCCGGCGATTAATTCAAGTAATATCGATCAGGTGTCGCTGGAATGCGCAAACTCCAAAGTACCCATGTCTCTTATCGGCCTTTTGAAAGACAAAAAAATTCAGGTCGGTGTAATTGATGTGGCAAATACTGCGATTGAAACACCTGAACAGGTTGCAGCGGTGCTTCGCAGCGCCATGGAACATGCGGACGTGGAACGTATTTTAGCAAGCACCAATTGTGGTCTCACACCGCTTTCACGCGATGTGGCAGAGGCAAAACTGGTGGCCCTTGGCCAAGGTGCCGCATTAATGCGCAAAGAAGTTTCGTAAATATATTTTTCCTTAACGAGACAAACATATTTGTATTCGGTATAGGTGCGTATGAAAATTATTACGACAACGGAAGATCTGGCCGAGATTTGCCAGCAAATGGCGCAGCATCAATATGTTACCGTCGATACTGAGTTTTTGAGAGAGTCAACGTTCTGGCCTGAATTGTGCCTGATCCAGATGGCATCCCCCGATGATGGCTGCATTGTCGATGTGTTGGCCAAGGGTATAGACCTAGCGCCGTTCTTTAAACTGATGGCAGATGAAGACGTTGTGAAGGTTTTTCACGCGGCGCGTCAGGATATTGAAATCATCTATAATCTGGGCAATCTGATACCGCATCCGGTATTTGATACTCAGGTTGCAGCGATGGTTTGCGGCTTTGGCGATAGTATTTCCTATGACCAATTGGTGTTTAGAATTACCTCCGCGCAGATTGACAAATCTTCCCGCTTTACTGATTGGCGCAGACGTCCGTTGAGCACGAAACAGCTTGATTATGCGCTGGCCGATGTGACCCATTTGCGCGATGTCTATCAATCGATCAAGGCTAATCTNGAAGAGCAAAACCGCTCTCATTGGGTGGACGAGGAAATGGAAATTCTGACCTCGCCCGAGACCTATGANATGCCGGTGGAAAATGCGTGGCGGCGCTTGAAAATGCGTGTGCGCAAGCCACGGGATTTCGCCATGATGAANCTNGTTGCCGAATGGCGCGAGACCACNGCACGGAAAAATAATGTNCCACGTGGGCGCGTCGTCAAGGATGATGCGATCTACGAGATTTGCGGCCATCCGCCGCAATCGATGCAGGATATTTCACAGATGCGCGGCCTNTCGCGCGGCTTTGATCGTCATCGTTACGGCGAAAGTCTGCTGGCTATTGTGAAGGTCGGTCTGGAATTGCCAAATTCCGAACTNCCTAAAATGCCGCGTGTGAAAAAAACCCCGGAAGGNTCTGGTGCTGCAACAGAAATGTTNAAAGTGCTGCTTAAACTGACNGTTGAAGCACACGGTGTTGCGGCCAAGGTTATTGCCACTGTTGATGATCTGGAAAAGATTGCGGCTGACGATAATGCCGATGTGGCAGCACTCAAAGGTTGGCGGCGAGAACTGTTCGGTGAAACGGCCATCAAGCTCAAAAATGGCCAAATCGCGCTTGGCATTAAGGACAAAGCGATCAAGGTTATTGTTGTGAATGAAGAGAGCGTTGCAGCGGAATAAGAGACACTTAATTCTCGATTTTCAGCTCAATGGGTTCGCCTATTTCTTTAGCCAATTGTTCCATCCGTTTGTCCGGTCTTTCGCCGGCCAAATCGGATAGGTTATTGGGCAATATGAAACGCAATTTTCCATCGTCTCCACGCTGCAATTTCAACTGCGGAATGATGCCTTCAATTGATGCTGTATAAAGATAAAGCAGACGGAACAAAGCTGCCAGAACACGGGCACGGTGGATGGTGCGCTCGTCCGCCAATGTGGCGATTTCCGGTAAAGGAATTTTCGTGCTGAGACCGGAATAGCGGCAATAATTTGAGATTGCCAAATAAGCGCGGCCCATATGGCTGATACCGATAAAGCCTGCATTGGAGATGATACCGAGGCTTTGCTTGGCCTGATAATCGGAATGGGCGCGCCATGCGATATCGGCTAAATAACATGATGCCGTGCGGTAGCGGGCCTCGTTGACCGTTTCTTCTATGCCGATTATTGCAAATGCATCTTTGGTCCAGTCGGCCAGTTCTTCCGCGTGACGAGGGGATCGGGCCCGCAGGATCGCAAGTTCCTTGCTTGCTTCGATCAACGGGTCTTTTTGTTGTTCTTTCTTATCCAACAGCGCGTGGAGATAGCCTTCGCGAACGCCCAAAGAAGATATGGAAACCCGTTTTGCGCCGGTGAATTTCAGCGCTTCAATCAACACAATTGCGCCAATCGGCAATAAATTGCGTCTGTTTTTGGAAACCGTATCGATGCCCGTTATTGGTTGTGGATCCGGTACGATTAGAGTTTCGCAGAACTCGATGAAGGTTTTTGTATTAACCGTATAGTCGTGCAGCACAAATAACGGGTAATCGATATGGGCCATGTGGAGTTTTGCCAGCGAGCGCCATGTGCCTCCGACAGCATAGAATGTCTCGCCTTTCAAATCTGCGCGGTCGCTGATTTTTGAAAAATGTTCACGGGCGATTTCTCTGGCTTTTTCGAGGTTTCCTTCGGCCATTTCAGTCAGGCGCAAACCGCCTAATGGCATAGTGACGCCTTCGCTCTCGTCGCTTGTTACAGATTTGACATTGATGAGTTCAAGCGAACCTCCGCCCAAATCACCAACCACCCCATCAGGTTGATAAAAACCACTTTCAATGCCCCAGCCCGCGTATAAGGCCTCTTCTTTTCCTGACAGGAGGACAAGCTTTTTGCCGCAAATTTTCTCCACCTGTTGGATGAAGGCCGGGCCGTTTTCGGCTTCACGCACGGCAGCGGTGGCGATGATATGAGTATCAGCGAC
>JAESSK010000099.1 GCA_016764155.1 Rhizobiaceae bacterium | reverse complement strand
CGGTAAACAACGATATGAAGCAATCTTTAACCGATTGTTCCAGCGCATCCATGCCGATAATATTGAGATAGGTGTCCTGCTGTCCGGCAAAAGAGGCCTGCGGCAGATCTTCCGCAGTTGCCGATGAACGTACTGCATAGGCACTATGCACATCATTTTTACGCCATGCCACATCCAGCGGCATCTTCAAACCTTCCGGCAGCGAAAGCTTGCCCAGCAATTTACGCGCTTCTTTTCCAACCTTTCTCACCCGGTCCAGATCACCCACCCCGACACCATCGAGTATCGCGTAGAGTTCTTTTTCTTTGGGAGAAATAAAAGCATCATAGGCATCGGTCGTAACGCAAAATCCCGGCGGCACATTGAAACCCGCATTGGTCATCACACCAAGATTGGCCCCCTTGCCGCCCACATCGCCGATATCGGCAGCGGAGATGGATTTGAAATAGCGTATAAGCTTTCCCATAGGATTTCCTTTTGCGATTTTACTTATTTGTTGATTGCGCCCCGTAGAAACATTGTCAGGATGATTTCCGTATCTTTTTTCACATCAAGAGGCCGGTTGATTTGAGCAGGCGCAAGCAGCGAGAACTGCATCAGCAAACCGTTTAGGATGATTGCCAGATCAGCAGCGGAAATATCGTTTCGCACGGTTCCTGCCTTTTGATGACGCACCAAATATCGGTTGATATGGCCCAATGTTGACGGAGAATTATTACGTATCCGCGTCAGATATTCCCGTTCTGCCGTTTGCAGGGAATAGAGGATTTGCGCCAGCTCCGTATTGTCGTTGAAAAATTTAAGAGCGATGGTGATGACTTTTCGCAAATCCCGTTCGAGCGAAATATCCTGCGCACTCAAGATCGATTGGATATCCAAACGGGGGTGCAACTGATTCACAAAGCTCGTGAGCAAAGTCTCCTTATCGCCAAAATGACGATAGAGGGTCGCAATCCCAAGCCCCGCCTCACCGGCAATCTGCTCCATGGTGCAGGCAATAAATCCGGCATTGGCAATGACCTTTTTGGCGGCAGAGTATATCCGGTTTTTTATGTCCGCCTGCGGGTCCAGGGTGATCAGGTTTTCCGCAGCCAATCTTTCCAGCAAACTCTCTTTATTGCCAATACGACGATAAAGGGTAGCCCGGGACAACCCAGTGCGCTCCTGCAGTTGATCCAGTGTAAAATCTTCTCCTGCCTCACGAAACAGGCTGATTGCTGCAGTTTGGATTTGGCTATTCAACATACCGCTTTCCCGATTGATACATACGATAAGATATATTCTCTTATCGTACCATGTCAAGAGCGGCAAAAAGAAACCGGCTAAAGAACCCCACAGCCGGCTTCACATAATTAGGCTTTCACTCGCGATACCATCCTCAGACTCAATCCAAGAATGCCACCACGAGGATTAGCTATCCCCTACCGAAGAATGGCATGTTCGTTGCCATCACAGTCAGGTATGGAATATTTGCATCCAACGGCAGACTTGCCATATGCACGATGGAATCAGCCACACGCTGCACATCCATTACCGGCTCCACCTCGATCGAGCCATTCGCCTGAGGCACACCTTTTGTCATCCGAGCGGCCATTTCAGTGAGCGCATTGCCAACATCAATTTGACCAATTGCGATGCTGTAAGGACGCCCGTCAAGCGCCAAAGTCTTGGTCAGACCCGAAATTGCGTGTTTGGTTGCCGTATAACCGACTGATCCTGGACGGGGAACGTGCGCAGAAATTGAACCATTATTGATAATGCGTCCGCCCTGCGGCTTCTGGTGACGCATGGTGCGAAATGCACCACGTGCCATCAAGAAGGAACCGGTGAGGTTAACCGCAACCACTTCCAGCCATNTATCCACATCCAGTTCATCAATGGANGCTCCTGAATGACCCATGCCCGCATTGTTGAAAAGCAGATCGACACGGCCATATTTCTCAAGCACTTTTTCATAAAGCGCATCCACCTGCTCGGGGCTGGTCACATCAGTCGGAGCTGCCAGCGCATTGGCACCTGCGTCCCCAGCCTCAGCAATTGCCTCATCTAATTTATCCGCACGCCGTCCAACAAACACCGTGGTCCATCCGGCATTAAGAAGCGCAAGCGCGCTCGCTTTGCCAATTCCAGAACCCGCACCAGTAACAATTGCAACTTTAACATCAGCCATTTTATATACTTCCTCTTCCCTATGAAATTCCAAAACCAGTTAACATGGTAATATCACCCAATGACCGCAACGATCAACCGGCTATCATGACTTCTCAAGTTCTTTTGGGTGATTTAGTTTTTATAAAAATGCGAGAATGACAACGATGCTCTAGCTCGTCCCCTTGGCAAATTCAAACGCCGCGCGCAGATGATATATCAAAACCGCTTCAAATTCAGGATGAAAATGATACCCTTTTACGCGTTTGGCTGCCAGATTNGCNTCANTTATTCCCTTGCCCTTNATGCTATTCAAAGCGTCCTGCGTANGCGGCAANTCNTTAAGCNGNGCNANCGCCACCATNCTTATTATATCTGAGATAATCCAGTCCGACGCATTCATCTGATCGTTCCAGTCCAGCGCTTTTTGAAATTGCTCATCATTTATCGCGCCGAGAGCTGAACTCAAAAAATACCAAGACGCNGGNTCCGAATTAAGCNGCAAAGCCTTTTGCGAATGCCGTGCNCCNTCTTCCCATAAGCCCACATTCAATGANAATTTCATCCCATAGTCCGCCAGCAAACCGGGNTTATTNGGTGANAGAAANATNGCCTCCTCCCCGAGGCGAATAAATCCNTCCATATCCCCATCGTAAAGNGTCGCAGCAAACAATGCTTGTTTTGAAAGCGTGCTAAGCTTATCCAGCTTGACCGCATGNCGAGCAGATTTCAGTGCCCGCTTAACCGGATCATAGCCATCCCGCACATTAAAATTATAGAGATACTCATCCAGATACATATAGGCGAGGGCGGCATGGGCATCGGCGTAAAGAGGATCGGTCTTCACNGCCTGCTCCAGACAATCCCGGCTTTCCAGATGATAACTAGGGTTAAAATTCTTCCAATAGTAATAGGTGCGCAAGGTGCACGCATAGGCGCTTAACCCGCCGCTNCGAAGCTGATAACGCCCTTGCTCAACTCTGCGTANGACACCATCAGGACTGCCAATTTTTATCGCAATCGCTATGACAGCTTCTTTTTGAATTTCAAAAATATTTTTNGCCGTGAACTTGCGGTCAANCACCTGAGNCCAACGAACGATACCCGTATCGGCGCTNTCCANNCGNAAAGACATNTGAAAGCGNTCATCGNCGGTANTGACCGATCCNTATAAAATATAGTCAGCAGTTCTGTGCTTTTTTCCGCTGCGCGATTTGGGATCNTCTTCCTTATTCGTTNCNTGGGCAAAAGTTGATAACCACGANAACCTGGAAAGCTCCGAAATCAAATCAAAGCGNAATCCGTAAATAAATTTCTCCATATCGGGATCACTGGAAGCACCTTCAAATTCCGCAATCGCAACCAGTGGCGCACGNGAAACCTCTTCCGAAACTATTTCAATATTCTGAATTCGTAAAAATACGGCAAACACCATAAGAGCGAGCGTGGCAATACTGCTATAAAGCCAAAGNTTAGAGCTACNNGTCTTCTTCAAAAAAGCCCCGACAGCAACCATCTGCTCCTTCGGCTCNTCCAAAAACTCCGGNCGNTAACAACCTTTTGGAATGCTGATTTTNACTGCATCCTGCGCCCCANCCCCCTCATAATACGTCTTAAGACCATGACGCAGGCGGCCCGCCANAACCCTGACGATAGGGTCATTTTGAGGATCAAAGTCTTCAGGTCGATCCAAAGCATCTACTGCAATTGTATAAGCTTTCAGCTTNCCTTCATTNCCNTCAAGCTTCTGNTATACTACATATCGAAGAAAAGAAGACAGTTGNTGCGAAGANGCAAACGAAGAGTGCTTCAGTATTTTATCNAGAAAATTTAATACTTCGGANCGTTTCGCCATAAAATCTCTCTAAATTAAGCTGAATATACAATTTTGTCAGGTTACCGTCAGCTTCGAGGGGTTTTGTGCTTATATATACTATATTAACACAGCAAAGTAACATCGACAATTGAATTGTAAGCTTTAATTAACTTAGATAAGCATTAAGAGTAAATTATGGAAAACTAATGTTATGAAGTAAAAATCAAACTTAATCTGTTTTGTTTCGTCTCCTAAAGAAGGCCCGCAAAACTTCTATTTCTTTATTCTCGCCTTCAAAATCATCGCCAATGCGATCATAAAGTGCTGCAAATCCCTGATAGACCTGCTCTTCGCCAGCGCGTTCAGAAACGAATTCGGAAATTTCCCGCATCTCCGGACCCCAGCGCCGCGCCTTGGAAAACATATTTGGTATATTTCTGCTAAATCTTTCAAGCAGCTGCGCCTGACTATCAGCGAGTTCCTTGTAGAGAGCCTCTCCTGCTCCGGCCCGCTCTGCCGCAAGCACCATGGAGGTGCCAATCGCATTCAACCCTTTAGTGATACCCGCATAAGACATTTTCAATGCAGATGCCGCCCCAATTGGACCATCCAATACAAGAGCAAAAAGGCCATAATCATTCAGCGCGGCAATTTCTGCTGCTCGCTCGCCGCAAACATAAAGCTTAGGCCCGTCATAGCCCACGCGCGCCGGGCCGCCAATAATGCCCCCATCAACAAAGGGCGCACCTGCCTCGCTCATCACCGTAGCCATTTGGCGGACATTCTCAGGACTCACCGCATTACAATCCACAAACAAAGGCGGCTTTTCCATTGAACCGAGCCGTGCTGCCATCTGCGTCACCAGCGCCATAGCCTGACTTGGCGGCAGCACTGAAAGCACGATATCCACATCATAAAGCGCATCATCATCAACTCCGATCATCCCGGCCAATTGCGCCCGTTTAATCGTTGCTTCACTTCGCCCTTCCAGAGAGGTTCGAACTTCAACACCATTTGCAGTCAAACGCGCGCCCAGACTGGCACCCATATTTCCCGGAGCAATGAGAGTAATTACTGGTTTCATTTAAGGAAACTCCACACCTGTTACATCTGTGTAAATCGCATAGACCGAAGACGTTGCGGCCATAAACAACCGGTTGCGCTTCGGTCCACCAAAGGTCAGGTTCGACACCCGCTCGGGCGTTAAAATTTTGCCGAGCAGCGTGCCATCAGGCGCATAGCAATGCACCCCATCCGCCGCAGAGGTCCAGATATTACCTTCCACATCCGGCCGGAAGCCATCGGGAAGGCCGGGATTGATCTCGGCAAACACCCGACCATTAGTAAGTGTATTATCAGAGGCCACATCAAACGCCTTAATATGATGTGGGCCATTTTCCGGATCATGCGAAACGCCGGAATCCGAAATATATAAAATGCTCTCATCGGGAGAGAAGGCCAAACCGTTGGGCTTAACAAAATCATCTGACGCAATCGTCAAGTCACCGGTCGCCGGATCACAACGGAAAACATAGCATTTATCATCTAGTTCACTATCGCCCTTGTGACCCTGAAAATCAGACATGATGCCGTAGGTCGGATCAGTAAACCAAACCGTACCATCGGATTTCACCACCACATCATTGGGCGAGTTAAGCCGCTTGCCCTGATAATTATCAGCGAGCACTGTGATAGTGCCATCAAGCTCGGTGCGGGTTACCCGGCGATTGCCATGCTCGCAAGTTACCAACCGCCCCTGCCTGTCTCGCGTATTGCCATTGGAATAACCAGAGTCCGCGCGGAACACCGAAACACCAACCCCGTCTATCCAGCGCAAAATCCGGTTATTGGGAATATCGCTCCAAAGCAAAGTGTTGGAGTCGCGGAAATAAACCGCGCCCTCCGTCCACATGCAATCATCAGCAATCTTGATCAAAAACGCATTCTTCTGGATCAGTCCACGAAAGCGCTCATCGATAATCTCGTGACAGTCAGCCATAACCCCTCCTAAATTTTACCTTATGAATTGGTCTACGTAGTCCTCACCTAAACCGCATTTGATATAATGCGCGCGGCACATATCGATTTTGGTAAACACATCCTCATAACCCATATGCTTACCCCACGGATCAACGTAATACATGACGCCATTGACCTGAAACATAGTGATCATTTCTTCGACGCCTTCAGGCACCACCAGTGTATGGGTTTCACCGGGAGGTTCGTAAACATAAGAGCCGGTTTCAGCCACCCAGTCATGTTCAAGATATTCCCAGCGCCCTTTGATTACATAACCATGCACCGGGTTAGGATGGCGGTGACGCGATAAAACGCCAGATTTGCGAACTTTCAGTAAATTCACCCAATATCCGGAAGAACGATTGAGACAGAGCGGACGGAACCAGACATTTTCCGCCTGCGGTACCCATACCCGATCATCCTCGGGAATGGCGTGTGGTACCACGATTTCTTCCTGCGCATCCCTTGGGAAAGGAAGCTGATAAGGCATCCGCGCTTCATCTTGGGTTTCTGGATTTTCTACTGACATATTGGTTTTCCTTTAATCGGCCTTTATACGGCGCTATAGCCGCCATCGACGGGTAAAATTGTTCCGGTAATAAAATCGGCATCACTGGATAGAAGCATGACAACCGCATTCCCCACATCCGAGGGCTGCCCCCATCTTCCCTGCGGCGTGCGACCAAGAATAGCCGCCTCGCGCTCAGGCGCATCACGCAAGCCTTGGGTCATTTCAGTCGCAATCCAGCCCGGCGCCACGGCATTTACCCGAACATTATCGCTGGCCCAATGGACCGCCAAAGATTTGGTCAATTGAGCAACACCGCCCTTGGATGCCGTATAGGCTGGAACCAGCGGCCCACCGAAATATGAAAGCATCGAAGCNGTGTTCACAATCGCNCCNTTCGAGGCTTTCAAGAGCGGATGACAGGCAACGCACATGCGCATGGTGCCGGTGAGATTGATATTAATCACCTGTTCAAANACAGCCAGNTCATATTCTTTNTCACGCACCAAAACCCCGGCACAATTNACCAGAGCGTCCAATTGATCCAAACCGGAAACCAGTTTCANGATNGCTTCATTATCGGTNACATCGAGAACCACATTGGTCAGACCATCTGCTTTAGCAGCNGCNCCAACTTCATCCGCGCTCACNCCNGTAGCAACGACTTCATAACCTCGGGATAGCAGGCTCTCCACCACCCCGCGNCCGAGNCCTCTTGTTCCCCCGGTAACCAGTGCTTTTTTCACCATGCTTAAAACGCCACCTTNTCGCCGCCCTTAAGCGNCAGAATTTCNCGCGCTTCATCGGGNGTTGCAACNGANTTGCCAAGACCTTCAATAATCTTCTTGGCCAGCAACACTTGATCAGCATTGGANGTTGCAAGCTTGCCNTTACCNGCCCAAATGCTGTCTTCAATGCCAACGCGGATATTGCTGCCCATGGCNGCTGCCTGCGATGCAATCCGCAACTGGCTNGAACCNGCACCAAGCACCGACCANCGGAAATCATTGCCGAACAAACGATCAGCCGTGCGCTTCANATGCATCACATCTTCCGGGTGCGTACCGATACCGCCAAGCAGACCAAACACTGACTGCACAAAGAACGGAGCTTTAATCAAACCGCGGTCCACAAAATGGGCAAGATTATAAAGATGGGAAATATCGTAGCACTCAAATTCAAACCGCGTGCCATTGCCATAGCAGGTCTCAAGCACATATTTAATGTCTTTGAAGGAGTTGCGGAACACCAAATCTTCGGTTGCTTCTAGGTGCGGTTTTTCCCAATCGAATTTAAAAGTGTCGTAGCGATCAGCCAATTGGAACAAGGCAAAATTCATTGACCCCATATTAAGCGATGCCACTTCCGGCTGAAATTGAGCCGCAGGCAATACCCGTTCGTTCACCGTCATAAAGGGCGAACCGCCTGTTGTGATGTTGATTACCGCATTGGTGCCCTGCTTGATACGCGGCAAAAATTTCGCAAAAGCTTCCGGCGTTTGATCCGGCTGACCGGTCTCAGGATTACGCGCATGAAGGTGAATAATCGATGCCCCCGCTTCCGCCGCAGCAATTGATTCAGCCGTAATTTCATCCGGCGTAATCGGCAAATACGGCGTCATGGTTGGTGTATGAATTGCGCCCGTAATAGCGCAGGTAATGATTACCTTATCGGATGGTTTGGTTGTTTTCTCACTCATGAACCTAGTTCCTTTTTCATTTTGTTCTTATGCGCAATCAGCGCAATTAAATTCTTGTCACGCCATACGGCCCGCTCGCCAAGCTTGTCCGCAGGCAATTTTTCACGACGATCTTTTTCAATCTCGTCCATCACCGGACCGCGCCAATCCGAACGCCAATTCGATTGTTCAAATATCGGAATATACATTTGCTCATAGCGCTCCGCATAATCGCGAATTCCACCCGGCGCATTGAGATCAATCGTCTCGAACGGCCCCATAAAGGACCAGCGCAAAGCCAGCCCATCACGAATGCCAATATCCACATCTTCAGCGGTGGCATATCCTTTATCCACCAGCCGAAAAGCTTCTTCCATCAAAGCGCCCTGAAGGCGGTTCATCACAAACCCGTCTAGTTCACGCTTCATGACAATCGGTGCATGGCCAGCCGATAGGAGCAATTGACGGCTACGTTCAACCACCTCGTCACTGGTCCAGGGTGCAGGTACAATTTCTACCGCAGGAATAACGTAAGGCGGATTGATCGGGTGCATCACCAAACAACGATGTGCACCTTTCAAACCTTCGGTAAATTTCGATGGCAGGATGGCAGAGGTAGAACTACCGATAATGCAATTATCCGGAGCAGCCGCATCAAGCTCGGCAAAAATTTCTTTCTTTACGTCCAAAAATTCCGGCGTGTTCTCCTGAATATGATCGGCATTTTTCACCGCATCAGCCAAGGTGTCTTCAATTGAAATCCTAGCTAGAACAGCCGCACTGGTCGCGCCATTCAAAAGATCATATTCTTCAAGCTCGCCAAGAATATCCGAGATGTAATTGATAGCAGCTTTAGGCGCATCCGCCTCGCGGTCCCACATCACCACATCCATGCCACCCTTGGCATATGAAATCGCCCAGGCTCGGCCCACGAGTCCGCAGCCAATAATTGCTACATTAGTCATGAATTTCTCCCTTATAAATTCTCAACATTGGCGTCCACCGCAATCGATTGCCCGGAGATATTTCGACCATCCTCCGACAACAAATATGCAATCGTGCCTGCCACATCGCTAGCCGTAACCATGCGCCGCATGGAGATGTTCTCCAGATATTTTTCTTCCATTTCGGCGTGCGAAATTCCGGTCTGTTTGGCGCGCGCAGCAATCACTCCATCAATGCGCGGACCTTCAACGATACCGGGCAGAATTGCATTAACCCGAATGTTATCCTGACCCAATTCCTTGGCGAGACTTTGGGTAAATCCAATCACCCCGAATTTCGCCGCCGAATATGGCGCGCGATAAGCGTATCCGTGTTTTCCCGCAGCAGAAGACATATTGATAATCGCCCCGCCACCAGCTTGTTTAATCATCGGCACAGCAAA
>JAESSK010000098.1:9291-13706 GCA_016764155.1 Rhizobiaceae bacterium | reverse complement strand
CCCCATGCTACTTCCCCGAGAAAAAACACCTGGCCTTATCTTGCAGACGCTCGATCACGGCAGTTTCGATTTGTCCACCGATGCCTCTGAGCGCGGCACGGTTATTTGCTTCTATCGTGGACTGCATTGCCCGCTCTGCGCCACTTATCTGACCGAGTTCCAAAAGCGTGTGGCCGATTTCGCAGAACGTGGTGTAGCCACCATCGCAATCAGTTCTGATGGCGAGGATCGGACGCGCGCCATGGCAGACAAGATTGGCGCAGACACTTTGCGATTTTCCTATGACCTGCCGCTTGCCAAGGCACGGGAATGGGGGCTCTACATCTCTACCTCGCGTGGTAAGACTTCGATCGGGATCGAGGAACCCGACCTGTTTTCAGAGCCTGGCCTGTTCATGGTTACGCCAGAGCAAAACCTCTATTATGGTTCGGTTCAGACAATGCCCTTCGTCCGACCGCATTTTTCAGAGCTTGTTGGCGCTCTGGATTTTGCGATCAAAAACGATTATCCGGCGCGCGGCGAATACACCGGCGCGGTCTAAATTGTATTCTGGTCGGGTGAAACCGCATGGTAACGCCCGGCCGGACATTCTCGACCTCTATAAATAACTTGCCTGTGGGGGCGCCTGAACATAGCTAAAAAGCCGCGCCACTGAAAAATGGCGAACGCTGATTTTTCTGCTGCGCGCCACACTTCTATCTTGAAGCCATCCCCATGCCGAATGATGCCCCAATGTCCGCATATCCGCCGTTTATCGCTTCATTCACGCCAATAAAGGATTCCGTTATATAGGTGTCCGGCAATTGGGCTGCTTCACGGCTCAACTCATCAAGATCGGCATCGCGTTTGTTGGCGTCTTTGTAATTGTAATTGCTGATCTTCAAAATGTACTGGCGCTTTGAAACGGCACTCGATCTTTTTGCATCCGGTAAATCGGTTAGGTTGCCTTCAGGAACTACCAGTCTCTCGCCACAAAGATGATCGCGATGGGGCGAGAGGTTGGTATACTGCCCTGCTACATGGGAGATACGAGACGCTGGTCTGACGCGTGTGGATGGCATAAAAGTAATTCAAGATATGCAAATCTGGGGTCTGACCCATGGCGATATTCGTGCATATCCACGAGTGCGCGCTTTAATGGATCATCTTTATGAAGCGTTTGATAAGCTACGTCCGGTCATTGAGGGCAAACGCCCGCAAAATTGAAGCGAAAATTCTTTCCAAGGTGTCATAATCTCCGTTCCGGGATTATGCTGTGTGCATTGATGGTACGTCTTGTCTCGGATTCGATGCAATTGTTAGCATTGCCATCGACGGGAAAAAGAACATGAGGATGTAATTGGTTGAACCACTCTGAATATCTAATAGACATTCTAATTTTTCTGGTCGCTGCTATTGCAGTTGTTCCGCTTTTTCAGCGTTTTCGCTCCAGTCCAATATTGGGCTATCTTGCCGCTGGCATTATTATCGGCCCGCATGGTTTTGCAGTCATTGGCGACACGAAAGCTGCTCACACACTTGCAGAATTTGGCGTTGTGTTCCTTTTGTTTATGATCGGGCTGGAGCTTTCTTTCGGGCGTTTGCGTACGCTGGGCAGTAAAGTTTTCGGGCTGGGCTCGCTGCAGGTGATTGTCACGGGTATTGTTATCGGCTCGATCGTCTGGTCCTTAGGTTTTGAAATAGAAGTTGCCGCAATTGTTGGTGGCGGCCTTGCACTTTCGTCCACTGCATTCGTTTTGCAGCTGCTGGTAGAACGCGGCGAACGGTCAACGCGTTTCGGGCTCACAACATTTTCTATTTTACTATTGCAAGATCTGGCAGTGGTTCCGCTTCTCATGTTCGTTACGTTACTCGGTACAGCCGATTCATCGTTCGTCGAAGCCATTGGGCTGGCAGCAATAAAAGGTGGTGGTGCTTTGATCATCGTCATATTGTTTGGACGATTTTTATTACGGCCGCTCTACCGGATAATTGCTGGCAATCGCAGCACAGAGCTATTTGTCTCCACAACACTGCTCATGATACTCGGCATGGGGTGGCTCATGTCTGTTGCCGGATTGTCGATGGAACTGGGTGCGCTTCTGGCAGGGTTGTTATTGGCAGAAACCGAATATCGCCACCAGATTGAAGCCGATATCAAGCCATTTCGTGGCATCTTACTTGGTNTGTTCTTNATGACCATCGGCATGTCGATTGATATTACNCTGATAATAAATCAACTGGATATTATCGCCCTTATCGTTGTTAGCCTGTTAATTGGGAAGGCGCTTATTACGACNGGGCTGTGCCGTATTGTTGGCATCCCCCTCAGCACNTCNATTAGAACTGGNGCTGCTTTATCTCAGGGNGGGGAATTTGGTTTCGTGCTGTTTGGTGCAGCACTAACTTTTGGCCTCATNCCGANAACTCTGGCACAGATATTATTGTCGGTTATTGCCCTGACCATGGTTGCGACNCCGCTNATGTTTTATATGGGNAAACTCATTTCCNCNAAATTGGATAGCCAAAAAGGCAAACCGCAAGAAGCTTTCGATGCTGACATNGAGGAGGNAAGCAATCATGTGTTGATCGCGGGNTTTGGCCGTGTCGGTCAGACCGTTGCCAAAGTTGTTTCNGATGCTGGAATTTCATATGTAGCCCTCGANCTTGATCAAAAGCGGGTTACGAAATGTCGGGCAAAGGGCATGTCAGTGTATTTTGGAGATGCAGANCAGATTCATGTNCTCAACGCTGCTGGCGCCNCGCGGGCCAAAATGGCTGTTATTACCCTCGACAGGCAAAAATCTGCAAGTCAGGTCGTCGCTGCTTTGCGGGAAAATTATCCAGACTTGCCGATTTATGTTCGAGCAAGNGATCGACAACATATGGCGCGCCTNGAAAAAGCCGGNGCAACNGCTGTCGTCTCNGANGCCGCTGAATCCAGTCTTCAACTGGGAAGTATCGTGTTGTCATCGCTTGATGTAAGCGCTGATGAAATCGCAAGTGTNATTCAGGAGTATCGTGACGACGACTATAAACGCTTGGAAGAGATTATCAGCGGAGATTNNNCTTCGAATTTTNNTCANCAGCTTGAAATCCTAANCTGNCCTACCTAATTACCAATCGATCAACTATAAAGNCTCAATTGGCGNATTTTGCGTCAAAAACCCTGCTATTTNTCANTGCANTACTATGAAAGAACCGNGTCCGTGAGTGATTATTCCTATCCTGATTTTCCGACTGGAAATGGCTATTTAACCGAGGTAATCCGGCAAAAATACATAGATTCTGCGATAGCGAATAATGTNTTGCCNAAGAATGCCCATCGGATGCCACAGATTATTTCTCTATCGGCATCTAATGACATCACAAAACCCATTCAGTTCTGGCAATTATATTCAGTGCTTGGACAGGACCGCATCGTNGAAATCGTCAAGAATTTTTATGAGCGTGTGTTTGATGACGAAGAATGGTTCCGCTCCGTGTTTGAGCGCGTTGGTCCGGTAAACCACCATGTTAACACTCAGGCTTCCATGTGGCTTGATGTGATGGGAGCGGCTCCTTTTTATCATGGGGGAGAATTCCGGCTTAACTTTCATCACACCCACAACGCCATGCAACTTATGAACGAAAATGGCGCTAAACGCTGGGCTAAGCTGATGGTGGAGACATTGGATGAAACTGCCGAATATATGACTGACGACCCAAGGGTGAGGCCCAGCATAAATACCTTTCTCTCGCATTTTGTCGGCAAATATGCAGCCGAGTTTAATTTNGAAAACCTNGAGACATTTGGCGATACCAACCCGCCAATGANNCAAAAAATCAACTTTATGAATATGACNTCTGATGCCATCGAGGCGATGAGTGAAATTGAGTTGAAAGAAGGGCTTNTCGATCGCGGGGTNGATGTTGCNAATTATCANAATAAAANGGANCTNGTGAACAANGCACTTAATCTTTGAGTGCCAGAGCCTTGCGCTATTTTGCCAGCTCNGGATGCTCATANGCTTGCGGATANGNCATCGGGCTAAACGGTCCGAGCGGCACCACATTGTTCCATGATCGTCCAAAATANCCNTGACGGCAGTGCACNAGAGAATTGCTCGATGCCACACCGGGCAGGGCNTATACCCGACANANCCAACGCCATAGATGCGGGTAATCCAAAATCTTCGCACCGTTCAATTTCATCCGCACGTAATAAACCGGATCGTGTCGGNAGAGTGTTGGAAAGAGCCGTAGATCAGCCTCGGTAAAAGTGTTTCCCGTCAAGAAANGACGGTTGTCNGANGCAAGAAGCTTCTCCAATGCGTCGAGCGCATTGAAGTAGTTTTTAAANGCTTCNGCATANACGTCTTGGCTGGAAGAGAACCCGGCCTTGTACGCGCCATTGTTGATGTTGNCGTATATCTGGTCGTTTAANTTNTCGATTT
>JAESSK010000098.1:0-9286 GCA_016764155.1 Rhizobiaceae bacterium | reverse complement strand
CGAAGCTGNGNNTTGTCNTCTCCNTCGGGGTANAGNTCAGCNCGATCNTNATCNGNNAAAGANCTGCCGAGCTGACNGGCTTGCCTGTTCAACATGCGGATGATCTCGGCACTTTCGTTTGCCACAATCCGTTTGGATTTTTTGTCATANAAGATNGGNACNCTGACTTCTTCAGACCCTTCCGCTTGATAGATNTGTTTNGCCAACCGGAANTGCTTTCCNGTNGCNGTCTCTTCAGTGCATTCGGGCAATNTNNNNCCNGTGAGCGTTGCAATNCGCTTGGGATTAAACTCCCANCGNCTGGCCTCGATGGGNTCGTCATCAGTTCGTTCTATTNGGGAAGGCCACATCCATGGTGATGNNGTCNTCTAGNCCNAGNATGTTCCTTGCAAGCGTCACCCGGTGGCACCANGGACANTTCAACGCCACGAAGAGGTGGTAGCGGTTAGGTTCAGCNGGGAAATCNGNGTCTTCACCCAATACGCTGCGAAAACCGCTAACGCCACGGACAAACTCGCCCTTTGCCCTGCGGGAAGCGGCATCNCTCTGGGATTCTTCGATTGNNGNATCAAGTGGNGGTNTTTGTNGGTGTGNTCATGCTTTCTTNTACGCCGATCTAGATCTTGCGTAAAGTTGATGAGGGNNCTCNCGCCNNNTATGNNCGACCNCNGCTTGGTGNNTAGTATTTNNNCTCTTGTTTCANCCGGAACGCCTTGAGNCCNGTTGCTAGGTCTGAACCGTCAACGTGTTCTGCAAATCGTTCNAGTTCGGCCTCTANCCGGNTGCCTCTATCTACTGANCGTGCGTTTGGCTTGATCAACGCCTTTGTGTGNCGGATCGCNTCCGGGCTGCGNTNGCTGATTTCCNNNGCGATTTCCATNGCNCGGTCCATTAATTGGTCGCTTGCAACAACTTCGTTCACCAGCCCCCAGTCGCGNAATGTTTCAGCGTTGACTAATTCGGCTGTGTANAAAAGCTGGGCGGCATGGGACGGAGATATTTTCTCCATCAANCGCACAGTAGCCCCGCCCGCCGGAACGATGCCGTAGCGGGTGTGTCCATCGCCGATCTTTGCGTGTTCAGCCGCAACGAGAATATCGCANCAAAGAAGCANTTCCAGNCCTCCGGCTACAGCAAAACCATTCACGGCGGCGATCACAGGGACCGGTAAATCTTCCACCTGTTGAAGGATTTCCTGATTGTAACGGAGATAGTCAAGCAGGGTCTTCTTATCGGTAAGAAGTGCCTCCTCGAACTCTGTCAGGTCGCCACCAGCAGAAAATGCTCGTCCAGAACCTGTAATCANNACCACCCGAAGACCCGGAAGTTCAGCTAGAATTTTTAGGTGTTCTTTNANGCAACTCATTGCATCGTTTGANAGTGCGTTCAGNGCGGCGGGCCGGTTTAATGTCAGTGTGGCGATGTTGTTATCAATTGTCAGNGTCACGGCTTGGGATGGCTGGATGTTGTAGGTTTGGGGAAGGGGTTTCAATNCGGTTTCAAGCTTGGCAAGCGTGTCCGGTTCGGCCCCGTTTACGAGGACATCAACCACAATATTTCGACGGGCATCGAAACCAACCGTGACTTTTGCTGAGGCCTCCGGTCCACANATTGCCAAAACNTCCAGACGGACTTTTTCCTTGATTGCCATTTCGCGCAAAGCAGGTTTNAAAATTTTACCGACTGCNGTCACAGGAAGNGCATCGATGACNGTTATGCTNTTTGGACGGGCTGGTGCCTCGTGAAGGTTTGCGCCGAGATAGGTTTTTAAGGCATCAATATCTATTTGCGTACCCGGTTCGGGAACCACGAACAATGCAGGCATCTCGCCAGCATATTGATCAGGCATGCCGACAGCAGCACTAATATCAACATTTTCGAACTGGTTNGCCACGTCTTCNATGGCGGCAGGGTCAATATTATGACCNCTGCGCACGATNANNTCTTTNTCCCGNCCGGTGAGAACCAAGCGNGCNTCGTCNGTCAAATACCCAACGTCNCCCGTTGTGAGCCANCCATCTTCTCCAAGCGTTCCTTCATTGTGGGCNGTGTCNACGTAGCCNGGAAAGNNNTGCGGTCCCCGTATCTGAACGGCGCCNCTTTCATTTGGCTTGCACAGATTTANTTCNTCGGTGTCGAGACTAACAATGCGNGTCTCNGAATATGGCGCACGGAANCCNACGCTTCCNGCGAGNGGTTCACCGNAACCTGGATTAAAGGCAATGGCNGCAGCAGTTTCNGTCATTCCGTANGTNTCANACAGNNGNATTCCNGTGGTTTCNTCNAACCGACTNCCGACCGCTTTGGGTAAGATNGCTCCNCCCGTGACAGCCATCCTCACNGAGGAAACATCCGTTCCCTCAANCCAGGANTTTGTAATGGAACCNATCGAAGTTGGGACGCCGCCGACCACCGTCACTTTGAAATGCTGAACGATTTCCCAGTATCGTTCGATGACAGATGGCGGGCGCAGGCCGTAGGGTGAAGGCACAACGATGTGCCCGCCCGCTGCAATTACCGAGAGACCAACCGTCATCGTCCCGCCCACATGGAAAAATGGAAATCCATTTATAACGACGTCATTCTCGTTGTAGCCGAACACCTGAGCGAAACTAAAGGCAGCGTGAATCTGGTTTCCGTGGGTTAACTGAACGAGTTTCGGACTGCCCGTCGTACCACCGGTATGAAACAATGCACAGACTGTGTCTCGGTTTGTAGATGGTTTGAAATCAAGCGTCTCGGCATTCGCGCAGGCGATCAATTTCGAAAGAGCAAGGAAACCGGGGAGGTCTTCAGTGTTGTCACCAATCACCACCACTTGGAGCAGTGTTGGCACGTGTTTAAATACGTCTACTGCTTTGGACCAACACATTTCATCNAGTTTNCNAGACGGGATAACGAGGATNGTTGCCTTTTGTGCGTTGAGGAGATCAAAAATAGCATCCGGGCTTAAAAGGTAATTGAGGGCGCTTGCAACACCAGCGACTTGTGCGCCCAAAAGCATCGGCAGGAGAGAAGGCAGAGATGGTGCCAAAAACGCGGCTACGCCTTTACCTTGGGCTAGTCCCAGCGTTTGGAACATGTTGGCTGCCCGGGTGANTTCAGNTAGNAGNTCGNGGTGGGTCCANGANGCNCCAACATCNTGAGGGTCTTCTGATCGTAATACTGTGAGTGCCTTGGAATCCCCAACGTGCTCTGCCGTTGCCAAGAATAAATCATAGAGGTTGTGGGCAGTTATTAATTCGTCATAGGGCTGACTTTCTATCGCAATGATATCCTTGATCGTGTGGACCTCGGATATTGGTCGGTGCATTAACAGTGATCATGCCAAGCCCGGAAAAACCTGCGCGTATTGATGATCAGATCATCACTAAACTACAGGCAGCCGTTAAGGAAATCTCCCAAACCCTCGTCATGTGAATGCTATAACTCTTTTACGGTTTGATGAGTCCGGATTTGTATTTCATTTGTCGCGATTGAATTATGCGTCACTTAGGGCGCGATCAGGCGCCAGATCTCATTTTTCTCCACGCAGTTCATAAACTGTAACCGGATCGTCAAATCCTTTCAGCGCAGCATTTTCGACACTTACTAATTCAAAGCGGTCGCTGACTTTATTTGCCATATTAGAACTGATCAAAATATCAGTCCCCAGCTCTTTATTTAATCCTTCCAAACGCGAGGCCAGATTCACTGTGGCACCGAGAGCGGTGTAATTCATCCTGTCTGAGCTTCCGACATTTCCGATGATTGCATCGCCGCAATGAATGCCTATGCGGGAGCGGATTTTAAGGTTTTTGGCAACGTCCCATTGATCAGTTTCGGCGTTGGCAACCTTGATGAGTTCGAGTGCCGCTTTGCAAGCTGTACGGGCGTGATCTGGTTGATCATTGGGGGCGTTCCAGAATGCCATCACGGCATCGCCAATGTATTTATCAATGGTCGCATCGTGGGCGAGAAGGATTTTTGTAACCTTCTCAAAGTAGCTCGACATGCGCGCCATGGTTTCCTCTGGAGAGAGGTGTGCGGTCATGGCGGTAAAATTTTCTATATCCATAAACAGGATGGTGACTTCACGAAGTTCGCCACCAAGTTGCGGGCTATGGCCTGAAGCTACCAATTGCCTGACCAACGCCTTGGGAACATAAAGGCTGAAGGTCTTTAGATTAACCCGCGTTTGCTCCATGGCAGTCTCCAGAGAGTGGATTTCATGGATGAAAGAAGTTGCAGAAATTTTCGCGTCCAGATCAAATCCTTTTATGCGATTCACATCGTCCACTAAGGATAGTATTGGCTTGGATATGCTGCGGGATATCAGCCAGATAATAGGAATTGAACCGAGCAGAATGAGCAGAGATATCAGCAGGGTTTGTTTCGAGAGCTTGTTGATCTGTGAGGTGATAACGGCCACAGGCATGGCGATAATAATTTTTTCATGCGGCTCAGCCCCAAGCCTAATGGGGGCTTCCCTGAACATCCATTGTTGACCATTGAAATTTATTTGCCCTGGGCCTCCGGTCGCATTTTGCTCCGTAAGTACAGATGAGAGTTCTTCGAAATTGATTTCGCCTGCTTTTTCCGTTTGATTTTGCTGCCCCCAAGATCTTGCTAAAATTGTTCCGTCACCCTGAGTGATTAACAGCGCGCCATCTTTAGATTGGGGTGCTTTGGCGAGAAATTTGTTTAATTCCTTCAAGGTGATATCGATGCCGATAACACCGGTTTTAAAGCGTTTACTGATGGTTATTCCAGGCTTTCCGGTGCTGGAAAATAGATACACATTGGTTCTTGCAACACTGTTGGTTGTGCTGGCCGCAATGAACCATGGTCGCTTGCAAGGATCATATTTTGATGCATTGCTTGTTCGGGCGTCAATGGTCTTGCCATCGGTGCCCAGATACCGATCGACCACAAGCTTGCCACCATTGGTGGAATGGGTAATTATTTTCTCCAGAAAAATTGTATTTTCTGGGGCTGAAATGGATTTTAGGTAACTTTCAGGTCGGTGCCGGGTGGCTCCGATCTGATAAAAATTGCCATTGTCATAGCCAATTATAATGGATGATATTTGTGGCAGATCACGCACAGTTTCTATCAGTAATTGACGATTGGAATCTCGGGTTACAGAAGAGATGTTATTCAATCTTGGCTCTAAGGGTGCGCGCTGAATAAGGTTCTCGATTGGATTAACGAGACCCTCGATGCGTTGGCGGGCAGTCTCAATCGATTGATCCATCAATATGCCAGCCGTTGTGATTGACTGTTCATGATTTTGTTGGTGGGTGAAGGCAATTATTACCCCNGCNANNCCNAGGGCNACNAGNAGCGTNATGCCAAAAATACTCGGAATTATTGGCATACGTATTTTATTGTNGGGTTGATTACCCGNNTGGTCTGTTTTCATGCTGAATACATGGGATTCTCTGTGTTCAAATAAGTCCCGACATTTGCTGGGGAACTTTGCTTGATNGTATTTGGAAAGTTTGGGTTTGACAATAAAAGGTTTTCAATATCTGCACCGATCAAGTTCAACCCATCAAGGTCTTTTTNGCTTGGATGGAGGAAAGGCGCTGGCATTTCAGGGAGGCGATTGAGCATTTGGGCAAGCATCATAGNATTGGAGGTCGCGCTGGGCGTTAGCAGCTCGCACCATCCCAATTGTTGTGCGTTGGATGCGCGAAGCGTGTGCTCGTGACGGTGGTTACCACCGCTTAAATACATCGCATTTTTATTATATGANAATGCTTCACAAAAAGCATTNTATCCACCGCTCCCCACGATNGCTGTAGCGCGATTAAAAAGGTCTTCCATATTGGATTCAAAATCCAAAATAGTAATATTATTAAGCGCTGAGGCACGGCTGCGTATTCGTTGTTTATTCTCAGGCTCCATATAGGGGCCCANTACCATCAACATNGGATATTCATCAGAGGCATGGTGCTCACGTGCTGCCAGCACAGATTCAATNACNCTNCAGCTNTCTTCGCCGCCGCCAGCAGTGACNAGAANGAATTTNGNNGGANTGTTGNTGGCATTTCTNTGGATTATCGTCGGTAGTTCCGACCGTAAAAANCCNGTGTAAACTGGCTGATTTGCACGTTCCTCATCATCACTCCAATGTTCTGGTGAAGTCAGGAAGTGTCTTGGACCATATATCCAGATCCGATTATAATAATCATCCACACTTTCTATACCATTGGTTTCATTGTGGCCCATTTGAGAAATATTACANAATCCCAANATGGTGATTACTCCGAGCTGGGATAGCAGTTGAAGTGTTGGTTCCAATTCATTGTTCAACCCNGANGGTTGGCCGTCGGTTATGAAAACATCTGGCTTGAACACCTCGGCAGTGCGTTGAATGATTTGTTGGCGCATCACCGATATATCAGCGAAACAAATTTGCGCATTGTTTAGATCCTGGTCGCTGAGCGAATTCTTGGGCAATGCTGGGATTTTCACAAGATCTACTCTTGCGTGAAGATCAAAAGCACTGGCAATTTGCGAGCCTGAAATAATTACTACACTGGCGCTGCTGCATTGAGCCACAATTGCATGGGCAATTTTTCGGCAGCGGCGGAAATGGCTCAGTCCGAATGAATCGGGGCTATAGATAAGAACACGGACATCTTTCAGGTTTTTCATCTACGGCCTCCTCAGCCATTAAGGTGGGTTTGGTCGAGATAACTAACTGCAAGTGTACATAACGGAGCAGCGTTTTTTATCGGTTGTTTTCACATGGTAACCCGAACGAACACTGCCTCTTCCACATGTCAATCGTCCTTTCTGACTCGCCGGTACTCCGCCGTAGATCGGCAAAACTTGGCCATTGCGTGTTCGTACATTNACGCGTTTGTTTTTTTCGTATGTGGCAATGGCTTGATTGCACGTCATTTGGTCTGTTGTTCGCGCTTGAACCGGAGTGGTTGTTAGGAACGTCGTGGCAATGGCGATGCTCACCAACGTCNGGCCGATTAATAACTTTCCCTTGGGGTGGAGCGTCATTGGATGATCCTTTGTACGTAGGGTGGTTTTTTTGTCGTGTATTTGTAGATCATATCGATAAAAAGTCCTCCCTAAAGATATTTGATATTACTCTGTGTAATGCAAATTAATATATGAAACTATTTAGATTCATAATCTCTAGAAATCAGGAAAAAACTATGAAAATAATTTCCCAATTACGTGATTTTTATTGTTTTAGATTGTTAAATATTTCTTGGTTTGTGGGCAGTTGTTCGGATACTTATATTTATTTGTAAGGTGGTTTTTGTCAACCTAAAGAAAATTTATTTAATAATAGATCANGTTGTTTCAGGTATATCCAGTATTTTTTATTTAATTGGTATTGATTTGTTTTTGGTATTATGAATTATTGGATTCATTGCGGAGGAAGGTGTGTGGTTTATTTAAAATTATTGTGTAAAATNTNCNCCATTTTCGTGNTGGCTTTTACATCCATTGCCACTGTATCTGTTGCAAGTGATACAGTGACAGTCGATAATTTTGTTCGCGCAGAGACGGATGTCACTCTATGGCGCTATGTAAAGCAGGGTGCTTTTGCAAGAATATTTCATACTAGACAACCGGTTCCGCTGGATAAGCAGGATGTTATCCGGATGAACCGAGACACCCTATATTCGGCGGCTGTTTTTGATCTGTCATCNCCNGTNACAATCTCCAAACCAGATAGCGGCNCCCGGTTTCAATCGATGTTGGTAATCTCNCAGGATCATTCAATGATNNCGGTGGAGCANGGGCCGGGAAAATTNACTTTGACANAAAAAGAGGTCGGAACACGATATGTGATGGCGCTCTTTAGAACCTTTGTTAATGCCAATGATCCTGCAGATNTTAAAGCTGCNAACGCAATGCAGGANCAGATCNGTTTTGAACAGGCNGATGCNGGNGAATTTAAAATTCCNGAATGGGATATGGAATCTCTCAGCAAAGTTCGNGNNGCNATAAANGTTCTTGGCGCGACCCTTGAGGATACCTCAAATGTNTTNGGCAAACGGGAAGACCTAAATCCCATAAACCATCTGATTGGNACNGCNTTTGGTTGGGGNGGTAACCCNAAGGAAGCCGCCATGTATCTGAACAATTATCCGGAAAAAAANGATGGGATTGTNCCGNATTCATTGACGGTTAAAGANGTTCCTGTCCACGGGTTTTGGTCNNTCACAACCTATAATTCCAAGGGNTATATGGAGAAGAATGATCTGGATGCNTATTCGTTTAACAACGTNACNGCANAGCCTGATCAAGATGGAAGCATAACCATTAACTTNGGTGGNTGNGATGATGNNCGCNTAAATTGCCTGCCNGTNAAAAATGGCTGGAACTATATCGTGCGTTTGTATCAGCCAAAGGATGCGCTTCTTNAAGGGAAATGGACTTTNCCGGAAGCGGAGCCNGTTTTGTAANTANTTANAGAGGCAATTTCACANNAANCACGNAGNNTTTNGATGAGTNTGGAGTTCCCANATGACTATTTCAAAATCNGGCATTCAGCCAAAATTTNTAAAATCNATNTTNCTNTCGATTGCGAGNNTGNTNTNAATNTACGNTTNTCCGTCANTGGCTCAGGAGAGCAGTGCTGATNTNGCNAAGAANTTGTCNAATCCNATCTCCNCCGTCATTAGTGTGCCGTTCATNTATAATTATGATGAAAATATCGGGCCGGTGGATGGTGGTAGAAGATCGGTAATAAAAATTCAGCCGGTTATTCCAATTTCGCTCAATGATAACTGGAATATGATTTCCAGAACCATTATTCCGCTGGTTGATCAAAAAGATATCTTTCCCGGTTCCGGTCATCAATCCGGTGTGGGGGATATCCTTCAAAACTTCTTCTTTTCACCAAAAGCGCCGACAGAAGCTGGATTGATTTGGGGCATTGGCCCGATATTTTTGCTTCCAACGGCCTCGGATGATTTGCTTGGTGGAGAAAAGTGGGGTGCTGGACCCACTGGAGTGGCTCTCGTTCAGCGTGGGCCTTGGACGATCGGCGCGTTGGCCAACCATGTTTGGTCGTTTGCGGGTGATAGTCGTCGTTCAGACATCAGCAGTTCATTTATTCAGCCGTTTATCTCTTACAACACGCCAGATGCATGGACGTTCTCGCTCAATGCAGAATCTACCTATGATTGGAATACAGAAGATTGGGCGGTTCCGATAAAGGCTGAAATTTCTAAATTGGTGGTGATTAATGAGCAGCCAATAAGCATTGGTGCTGGTGTTCGTTACTGGGCTAACAGCGCAACGAATGGGCCGGAGGGTTGGG
>JAESSK010000097.1 GCA_016764155.1 Rhizobiaceae bacterium | reverse complement strand
CGCTTCGCTACCATCGCCAGCTTCAACAACAATAAACCCCATATCACGCAAGAGGCGATCAGCCACCTTCCGTATAACGGGGGAGTCATCCACGATCATAATAACTTGCATTCTTTACTCCGGCCCACATGGGTTAGGGCATGGGTTCAAGTCGCATGCCTGTGCTAATTAAATATAGTGTACCCGATACTTCCAATGAAATTCTTAATCGAACAACAATTGCTCGATGAATTAATTTCACGGTTAGCAAAAAGTGAATATTGGTGGAATTACTTGCCGTGTTTCCTGATAATTGAAGATAATTTCTGTAATGGTGCAAGCATTTCTTCCGGTGATATGGAGCTGTACCCCATTAACAGGCCGGATTGCCGATGTTTACCTGCATAAAATTCTGAAAGTGGCGGACAATTGATGTTATGTATTTCCGCTTCCTTCGAAATCGCCACATCATTGGTGNTTTNTGATAATTCCAGCGCGATTTGCATGCCCGCAAGNTGATTTTTATGACTGGCAANTTGCCCNAATTCCGAATCGAGTAATTCAATAAATGCTTGCCGCCGCGNACCATAGGTTCGCCGCATGCGTCTNATGTGGCGATGAAACTCACCATCTTCCATAAAGGTNGCCAGNGGAAGTTGCGGTGCAACNGANGTNGNNACNCCAAAATCCCTAAGTATTTGTCCAAATAACGAAAGCAATTGCTCCGGCACCACCATGTAACCAAGCCGCAGGCCTGANGAAAATATCTTGGAAAATGTNCCNATATAAATCACNCGCTGAATATGGTCGAGAGCCGCAAGNGCCGGGATCGGTCGCCCCGCATAGCGAAATTCGCTGTCAAAATCATCTTCGATAATCCAGCCGNTNGTCTCCTCTGCAAAGGCCAAAAACCGATTGCGCTGGCCGGTCGGCATGGCTCCCCCCAAGGGAAACTGNTGTGATGGAGTAAGGATGGTGAGGATCGGGGCGACATCAAAATTTTCAGGGCATTCTGCGCCCTGTTCTCCGATCTTCATCCAGAGTGGAGATAGCCCCAAACTGAAAGCCACACGCCGCATTGGTCCGTAACCCGGATCTTCAAGTGCGATTATTTGGCCAGGTTTTGTCAGCGCCCGCATGGCGATTTCAAGCGCGTTACCTGCCCCGGCAGTCACCAATATTTGCTCCGGTGCTGCATCAATTCCACGCCATTCAGAAAGATGGCTGGCAATCGCCTGACGCAAACGCATATTGCCGAATTTATCGCTGGAGGTGATGATTTCNNNTGTAGAAGAGCGTGCAGATCGCGATACGTGACGGCCCCACGCCTCGTAGGGGAATAGCCTCATATCTGGGATNCCCGGTTCAAAATATCTTGGNCGTTTGGGCGANGGTGACGTTTGTTTTGGCGTTACAGACTTATGCGGCTTGCCCAGTGTCGAAAACGCCCCCACATCGCAAACAAATATCCCGGCCCCNGCGCGCGCNTCGCCATATCCTTCCGCAATCNATTGATCATAAGCCGTCACAACTGTGGAACGCGANACNCCCAATTCACCGGCAAAGGTCCGCGTGGCCGGAAGCTGTGCCCCGGATTGAAGNTTTCCNGCAATAATAAGNTGGCTCAACCCTTCGTAAATTTGTTGGAACANAGGTTCNGGNGCGTTGTGGTCTACTGAAAGGCTGAGAAATATCGCATTGGTCATGAAATTGGACTGATCAAAATAGTTAAATTTGGCTCTTTTTATTAATCCNCNTTTCCCGGAAAAACAATCCAAACATTTTTGGAGAAANTNATGAGCAGCGAACAATTATCAATAACCGAACGCACACGGGTTAANCGGGGGCATAAACGGGCAAGTTTCGACCGCAAAACTCTTTATGAAATTCTGGATGCCACCCTGCTTTGTCATGTGGGTTATCTTAGAGACGGAAAACCGGCGGTCATCCCGACCGTGCAATGGCGCGAAGGCGATCATATTTATTGGCATGGTTCCAGCGCCAGTCGCGCTCTTAAGAATGCCGTTGATGAAGATGTCTGCCTGTCGGTGACCCATTTGGATGGCCTCATTCTGGCTCGCTCAGCCTTCCATCACTCGGTCAATTATCGTTCAGCGGTGATTTATGGCAAGGCGACGAAAGTCACTGATCCGGATATCAAGGCAGAAAAGCTGCAGAATATGGTCGANAAAATCATGCCCGGCCGCTGGCCCCATCTGCGTCCAATGACGGCTANGGAAGTTAAGGCCACTATGGTGCTTTCCATGCCAATNNAAGAAGCGTCGGCAAAAATCAGAACNGGCGGCCCNATCGATGATGACGAGGATTACGAACTNCCGATCTGGGCAGGTATCGTGCCAATCCATTGTGTGATGGGGNAGGTGGAAGCCGACCCGCGNAATCTNGACGGGNTAGAAATTCCNGAGCATGTTTCAAATTTATTGCGCTGAATCTATATTGGTCCGAATCGCAAGAAAATTGGCCATAGGGATTTAGGAATTATGAAACGCATTTGCTTTGTGGGAGCTTCAACCGTTGAAGGTTTAGGAGATGAAGCCGGTCTTGGTTGGCCGGGNCGCCTGCGCTCAAGTGCGCCTACCGGCACAGCATTTTTCAATCTGGGAGTGCGAGGCCAAACGGTCGAGGAAATTCAGGGTCGGGCGGCAAATGAATGCAGTGCCCGCATCCTTGAACCCGCTTTGGGCGGCATTGTCTTTTGCCCGGGCGTTAATGATCTCGGTCGAATTGAAAATGGTCAATTCAGAACACCGCAACAAAAACCACCCATCACCCTTCGAAAAATGATCCTTGAACTAAAAGAAATCGCCCCGGTTATCGGTATTGGATCGTTTCCCGTATTTGCACCAAAAATGCCATTTCATTCTGCCGCTGCAGGCATGACGTTTGACTTTAAAAATGAAGATATCGCACACGCAAGCCAAACCTACGAAACGATTTGTGAAGAGCTTGATGTGCCTTATCTGCAGGCCCATCCAATCCTGATGGAAAGCGCTGCCTATACCGAAGGGCTGGCAGGAAATGACGGTCTGCATCCAGATGGAGCGGGTTATCAGGCGGTTGCAGATTTAATCTCGGGGTGGGAGCCGTGGCAAAAACTCGTAAGCTAGAAGCCGATCATGGTGGCCACTTGCGGCCAACCATCCCAAAGCATGTCGAGGGATAGATAAACAAGAAATACCAACCCGACATAAGAGAGCAGCGGGTATTTTGTCATCAGCCTCATGAACATGGTTGCAAAAAATGCCATGAAGGCAATTGCCAAAACCAGCCCGAAAATCAGTAAAGCCGTGTCGTCACGCGCAATGGCTGCCACCGCAATCACGTTATCAATTGACATGGAAACATCGGCAATGGTGATCGTTACCAATGCACTGAACATTTGGCGACGCGGAGAACCCTGATAGCCTTCAGCGGTGAGAGCCTTTTCCGCGTCTGCTGATAAATGTTGGCGTAGCTCGTGATAAAACCGCACGCAAACCCATGCCAGCAACAAGCCGCCGAAGAACAATATTCCAGGAATTTCAATCAGATAAGTCGCCATTGCAGCAAAAATAATGCGCAGAATAGCGGCAAGGGCCATGCCAAGAAAAATTGCTTTCTTGCGCAGTTCCGGCGACAGACTGGCCGCAGCCATGCCAATCACCAGAGCGTTGTCGCCCGAAAGGATGATGTCTGCAAAAATGATCTGGCAAATGCTGATGAACTGTTCAGACATTACTAAAAACTCTTATGGGGATAGGTTGGCCGAAAAGGCAGATCAGGATGGAGTTTAACCAGTTTCAATTATTCATTACCCCGTTTTTGGACGCCCATAGTCACAGCTATTGTCTTGCCCATCGAAAATCAAGAGCAGCTATGGGATTGTGGATAAAATTCTGTGTCTGATAAACACATATTTGATGTGCGGTGACGAGTGCGTGAACGCACTTGATACCCTGATGATTGGAGATTAGGGTTAGGACCAGTAACGTAATGATTATTTTGGCAATTTCTATTGCCAATAGGGGTAGTATAGAAATTGTCTGAAATAACAAAAGAAACCGTGTTTGCGGCCCTTTCAAAAATCAAGGGCCCCGATATGACCGGCGATCTGATTTCGCTCGGACTGGTAAGCGATGTTTTCATCACCGATGGCAAGGTAATTTTTTCAATCAACGTGCCTGCCGAACGAGCTCAGGAACTTGAACCCCTGCGCAAGGCTGCTGAAATGACAGTGGCCGATCTCGATGGGGTTTCAAAGGTAATTGTGGCGCTCACTGCTGAACGCAAAGCTGGCGGTGCGGCACGCGTGCAGTCGGCACCGCCGCCAGCAGCTGCCCCAAGTGCGGCACCTGCTGCACCCGAAAAAGTTGGCATTCCAGGCGTTAAAGCCATCATTTCAGTTGCCTCCGGCAAGGGTGGTGTTGGTAAGTCGACCACCTCGGTAAACCTTGCTTTGGCGCTACAAAAATTGGGCAATAAGGTCGGCATACTTGATGCTGATATATATGGTCCATCCATGCCGCGCCTGTTGGGCATCACCGGTAAACCCACCGCCAATGGCCGCATCCTAACGCCGATGGAAGGCTATGGCTTGAAGGTCATGTCCATGGGGTTTTTGGTAGAAGAAGATACGCCGATGATCTGGCGTGGCCCGATGGTAATTTCTGCCCTGACGCAAATGCTGAACGAAGTTGACTGGGGCGAACTGGATATGCTCATCGTCGATATGCCGCCGGGCACCGGTGATGCGCAATTGACCATGGCGCAAAAAGTGCCTCTTGCCGGTGCAGTGATTGTTTCGACGCCGCAGGATATCGCTTTGATTGATGCACGAAAAGGCCTGAACATGTTCCGCAAAGTCAATGTACCGATCCTTGGTATCGTTGAAAATATGAGCACGTTCATCTGCCCCAAATGCGGCGAGCGTTCTGATATTTTTGGCCATGGTGGCGCGCGCGATGAAGCCAAGCGTCTTGGCGTTCCTTTCCTTGGTGAGGTTCCNTTGCATATGGAAATTCGTCAGACNTCCGATGCTGGCACCCCGATTGTGGCCTCTTCNCCTGACAGCGAGCACGCCAAGGCATATATTGCCATCGCCGAGCAGATGCTGGAGAGATTGANCGCCGAGCAGAACATGGCGGGCAATGAAGCACCAAAAATCATCATGGAGTGATGGTGCTTCAATCAATTGCCAAATGCCGGATGATAATTGAAAATTGATTGAGGAGAAATACGATGAGCTGGAACCCATTATTAGAACCGCGCGATGTTACCGCTGATTCTGTTGATTCAATCGACACTCTGATCATCCCAAGATCGCGTGACCTCGGCGGCTTTTCCGTACGCCGTGCGCTTCCCGCTCCCAAGCGTCAAATGGTTGGCCCGTTTATATTTTTCGATCACGTCGGCCCGGCAGAATTCATATCAGGTGATGGCGGTGTGGACGTGCGTCCCCATCCCCATATCGGCATTGCCACGGTGACTTATCTCTATAAGGGCGAATTTATGCACCGGGATTCAACCGGCATTAACCAGATGATTTATCCCGGCGAAGTGAACTGGATGATTGCTGGAAAGGGCGTCACCCATTCCGAGCGTACCAGNGAAGAAACCCGTAAAAATTCCCANTCCCTGCATGGGGTACAAACATGGGTTGCNTTGCCNGATGATCANGAGGAAATGGAAGCAGACTTCGAACATCATGCCAAGGACGCNTTGCCGCTTCTTGAAGGCGAAGGAAAACAGGTGCGCCTGATCATCGGCTCGGCCTATGGGGCAACAGCGCCGGTAAAAACATTTTCAGAAATGTTCTACCTCGATGCGGTTTTAGCTCCCGGTGCNGCAATTCCCTTGCCGGATAATCACGAAGATCGCGGTGCCTATGTCATCGAAGGATCTGTCGAAGTGGCAGGNGATGTTTTTGAAGAAGGCCGGATGATGGTTTTNCGTCCTGGCGATCAAGTATCNNTAAANGCCGGAGAAAAAGGCGCAAGGTTGATGCTGCTTGGCGGTGAAACGCTCAATGGCCCACGCTATATTTGGTGGAATTTTGTTGCCTCCTCCCAAGAAAAAATTGAACAAGCAAAACAGGCATGGCGTGCTGGCGATTGGGAGCATGGCCGCTTTAAATTGCCCGATGAAGATAAAGATGAATTCATTTCTCTGCCGGATAACGCTTAATGGAGAATGCCGTTAAAGGAAAAANTTCCTATGGNTGGGTGATTGTTGCTGCTTCAACCTATTGCATGGTTTTGGCGTTCGGCGCGAACCTGACTGTGTCTGTTCTGATGGATCCTCTTCAGGCAGAATTTGGCTGGTCTCGGGCTCAAATCTCCGTCGCTTATACAATGCTCACAGTTGGGGCTGCAATTGGTGGCTTGTTTTGGGGCGTGTTATCAGACCGTATTGGTGCAAAAAAGATCGCTTTTTTCGGTGCAATTATCCTCTCGTCTCAGNTGGTACTCATCAGTTTCCAGACTGAGTTATGGGCNATTTATGCGNTATATTTCATTTTAGGCACATTTGGCATTGGTGCNCTTTTTACACCTTTATTGGCGATGACCGGNCAATGGTTTAGNAAGAATAAAGGTTTTGCATTGGGCATTGTGACTGCCGGCGGGGCCATCGGGCAGGGGGCAATCCCCTTCGGTGAACGCATTATGATTTCTGCATGGGGTTGGCGAGATGCGATGCTTTATCTGGGCATCATCTACATCGTGACGCTCATCCCGGTATTGTTNTTNCTAANACAGCCACCNATGTTTGAAACCGGCGCNACTGANTTAAAAAAATCCAATGAGAATGATTGGGGCATTTCTCATACGATCACACTGCCATGGCTTTCTTTTGCTGGCCTGTTTTGCTGCATCTGTATGTCGGCACCNTTAATCCATCTGGTGCCATTGGGCATGGATGCGGGGCTTGGCCCCGAAATCGCCGCCAGTCTGTTATTCGTATTGATGGTGAGCGGTGTGTTCGGCCGCCTGTTCTTTGGGGCATTCGCCGATAGGGTCGGCGGATTAAAGGCGTATTTCATTGCATCCCTGGGACAAACCGTCTCGGTTTTCTGGTTTACCCAAACCACATCCTTGCCGTTGCTTTATGTGATCTCAATAGTGTTTGGCTTCGCATTTGCAGGAGTGATGACCTGCCTGATCATCTGCGCACAACATGCAGCNCCCGTGCGTTTGACTGGTTTTGCNGTCGCCGCNGTNTCGGGAGCCGCNTGGATAGGTATGGGATTTGGGGGCTTTCAGGCCGGATATTTCTTCGACCTTTCCGGCAATTATACAACGTCTTACGCCAATGCAACCTTAGCCGGTGTGATCAACCTAACCATTCTTGCGGCGTTGTTTGCCTATCGGCAAAGCAAAAAAGTGGGCGACGGTACTATTCAGACAGCTTAGCGATCTAGCCCAACACCCTTGAAGCGCGAACGCACGGTGAACCATGCCCCGATATCAAGAAGCGGGCGNGGCGGCAGCCATTTGGCTGGTTCAAAGGCCAGACAATCGTCAATCAGCGAGGATTGCCCNNNACNGGCATATTCGGCCAAAGCCGTGCCAAAGGCTGTACCGCGACTAACGCCAGAACCATTAAAAACACCGGCATAATAGACGTTGGTTTCCTGCTCGCCAAAAATATTGGTGCCATTGGCGCTGATCCCTTCAACGCCCGACCATGAATATTCAAAAGGCACATGCGCCAGTTGCGGGTAGCGTCTTTCGAAAGCTTCGCGGTGGATGCGTTGGCGGGAGATCAGTGCTTGATCATTGAATAATTCAGCACCGTTATATTCAGCGGTATTACGAAGGCAAATCCGCCCATCCGGCGTCAACCGTACGGTAGCACCACCACGATGAAGCGACAGCGAACCCCAATGGGAAAGACTGCCAAGACTGGCCAATTCATCTTTGTTCAAGACACGCGTTATGCTGCCGCTCAAAGTGCTGCCGATCAGATAGCGGTTCAAAATTCCAAGTTTCGGCGCTTCATAATTCGTCGCGATAAACAGTTTGTCGGTTTGGACTTCACCCGCTTCAAGGCGAAGGGTGATGGGCGAACCCTTCTCGATTGAAAGCACCGCACTTCGCTCACAGAGTATGACGTTGTTGGGAAGATTATCCGCCAGCCCCCGCACCAATGCTGCCGGTTGTAACAGTACGCCGCCTGGCACATGGATGCCGGAATTATAATAGCTNGTTCCANGTNTTTCNTTCAAAGCCNCNCGGTCAAGCACATGATGTTCGATCTCCATTGTCTGGAGAAGTTTTTCTAAATACCCNCCTTCCTGCTTTGANGNNTCCTCNGCNGCCACATGGTGGAACCCGTCATCGCGCCATTGGCAATCAATCGAATGCGCGGATACTTGTTCGCGCAGGAGTTCTAAACCAGCCTGATTGGTTCGATTGATCCGGTGAAAATCGTCAATCTGTTCACCTGATGGGGATTTCAAATTGTCGCTGAAAAAATGGCTGGTCGATACAGCAAAACCTGAATTGCGCCCAGACGCTCCCTGTCCTACTTCACGCGCTTCCAGCAATAGGATTTCCTGATCGGGATGCAATTCAGCCAAACGACGAGCACAGGCAAGCCCGGTCACTCCGGCACCAATCACGGTAAAGGCCGCGCGGTAATTTCCTTTGAGGGGTGGCTTTGCCGTGCGCGGCGCGAGCAGTTCTGCCCATCCATGCGCATCGGTAGAATAATTTTTACTCATCAATACCCCCCTTGGAAGCTCACCCCAATTGGCTGGCAAGCCATTTACCTATTATAACTTTTGCCATAGCTTTGCCTAGTTCACTCGTACATGGAGTGAGGTCACAATTAAACAGGAAAACGCATATGAATTTGAAATTGCACCACATCAATTTATCCACCAACAATGTTGGCGCAATGGATGATTTTTATAAAGACGTTCTCGGCCTGAAGCGGCATGAAACAGACATGCCATCGTTGGAAAAAAACAAAGGTTATTCCGGTGATGTTGCAATCGTTTCAGATGGTGAAACCCAGATGCATCTTTCCGAGCGTGACGTGATGGCAGGTTTTCGCACCGGGCAATTGGTCAATCCGGTGGAGCGCGGCCACATCGCTTTTCGCACTGATGATATCAAAGCTTTCATGGCGCAGCTCGATGAAAAGGGGATTCCTTATTCCGACTGGAAGCATCTGGCGGTCAGTGATTGGCATCAGATTTTCTTCTTTGACCCCGATGGCAATGTCATTGAAGTGCATGAAGTGCTGGAATAGCCGAAGTCTTAAAATCCTGCCCTACTAAGGTATAACAGTGGTTTACGGATAAATTTTCAAGCGGTGCTTGACACTTCTCATTTTCTCGTTAACTTGTTAACAAGAAACGAATAATCATGCGAGGACCAAGTGCCCCATTTCATTTTGGAACATTCTGCCAATCTAAACGGGCAGACGGACGTTCAAGCGCTCTGCGATATCATTCTCAAAGAGGCGCTTCTGACNGGCTATTTTGAAGTGGGCGCAGTTCGTGTGCGGGCTATGTCTTGCGAAAATTATGCCATCGCTGACCAGCTTCCACAAAATGCATTTGTCCACATCACCATCCGTATGGGTGCTGGTCGCTCGCTCGATGATAAAAAGAAGGTCGGCGAAGCTATTTTTGCCGCTGCAACGAAACAATTACTGCCGCTTCTAAACGAGCCTTATTTCGCATTGTCTTTAGACATTGAAGAAATCAATGCCGAATTAAGCTGGAAGAAAAACGCAATGCACAAACGCTTGCGAAAAACATAAAGGAGATTTTCTTGTCTAAGTATGAGGAAAATCTAAAAANAGCCGAGACCTATTTGAAGCGGTTTCAAGAAAATGGCGTGTTAAACCGTATCAATGGNGAAAGCGTNGCTGCTATCTCCGGCGAAACATTTGAAGANATTTCGCCAATCGATCTCAAGCCGCTTGCAACAATTGCAAANGGCGGCGCTGCNGATATTGACCGTGCGGCAAANGCTGCAAAAGCGGCCTTTCCTGNGTGGCGTGACATGAGTGGCAAGGATCGTAAAAAGATCCTCCATAATATCGCTGATGCNATTGTCGAGCGCGCCGAAGAAATTGCCTTTGTCGAGAGCATCGATACCGGACAGGCCATTCGTTTCATGTCCAAGGCGGCNATNCGCGGCGCGGAGAATTTTCGCTTCTTCGCGGATATGGCNCCCGGAGCCAGAGACGGCCAAACCNTGCATGCGCCAAANCAGATCAACCTTACTTCGCGNCGCCCCNTCGGTCCGATAGGCATCATTACGCCTTGGAATACGCCTTTCATGCTCTCCACATGGAAGATTGCACCGGCGCTCGCCGCCGGGTGCACGATCGTTCATAAGCCAGCCGAGTTTTCGCCGCTTACCGCCAGTCTGTTGGTGGAAATTGCCGAAGAAGCAGGCCTGCCCAAAGGCGTGTGGAATGTGGTCAACGGCTTTGGTGAAGATGCCGGCAAGGCCCTAACCGAGCATCCTGATATTAAAGCCATCGGATTTGTTGGCGAAGGTAAAACCGGCTCGATGATCATGGCGCAAGGCGCTCCGACATTG